>DAOLLE010000252.1:0-5244 GCA_035331205.1 Burkholderiaceae bacterium | reverse complement strand
GGTGCGCGGCCCGGTCACCTACGACCTCGCGTCGCTGCTGCGCGATGCCTTCATCTCGTGGGACGAGGAGCGCGAGATCGACTGGGCGGTGCGCTGGTGGAGCGAAGCCCGGCGCTCCGGCGTGCCGCTGGGCGAGGCGATGGCAAGCGACTTCGGCGAGTTCTGGCGCGCGCTCGAATGGATGGGCCTGCAGCGCCACCTGAAGGTGCTGGGCATCTTCTGCCGGTTGAAGCACCGCGACGGCAAGTCCGCCTACGCGGCCGACCTGCCGCGCTTCTTCGCCTATGCGACGAAGGTGGCGCAGCGCTACGCGCCCTTGAAGCCGCTGCTGGCGCTGCTCGAGCCGATGAGCGGCTTCGAGCCGGTGCAGGCCTTCTCGATGCGCTGAGCCGCCGCCCGGCGCGGCAGCGCGATCACCGGCAGGCCGCCACCACCTGCGCCACCGCCGCGGTGAGCTTCTTGCCGTAGCCCAGGTGCAGGAATTCGTTGGGCCCGTGGGCGTTGCTCTTCGGGCCGAGCACGCCGCAGACCATCATCTGCGCGCGCGGGAAGCCCTGCTGCAGCAGGTTCATCAGCGGGATCGTGCCGCCCTGGCCGATGTAGCCCAGCGGTGCGCCCCAGTGCGCGCGGGAGGCGGCGTCCATCGCCCGTTCCAGCCAGGGGCTCAGTTCCGGGGCGTCCCAGCCGGTGGCGCCCTCGGAGCCCACCCGGCCGTCGGGCACGAAGGTCACCCGGGCGTTGTAGGGGGCGTCCGCTTCCAGCAGCGTCTTGAGCGTGTGGGCGGCCCCCGGGCCGTCCACCGGCGGAGGCAGGCGCAGGCTGAGCTTGAAGGCGGTGGACGGGCGCAGCACGTTGCCGGCCTGGCCGATGGGCGGCAGGCCTTCGGCGCCGGTGACCGACAGCGTGGGTCGCCAGGTGCGGTTGAGCAGCACCTCGACCGGGTCGGTGGTGGTCGGCAGCGTCAGTCCGCCCTCGGCGCCGCAGCTCCAGGGCAGGCGCTTCCAGACCTCCTCGCCGAGGATGGCCGCGGTGGCACGGGCCTGCTCGATGCGCAGCGCCGGGATGTCGCAGTGCAGGCTGGCCGGCAGCAGGCGGCCGGTGGCGCTGTCCTCCAGCCGGTCGAGCAGGTGGCGCAGGATGCGGAAGCTCGAGGGCACCACGCCGCTGCCGTCGCCCGAGTGCACGCCCTCTTCGAGCACCTCGACCTTGAGCGAGCCGGTGACGTTGCCGCGCAGCGAGGTGGTCAGCCAGAGCTGGTCGTAGTTGCCCGCGCCCGAATCCAGGCAGATCACCAGGCTGACCTGGCCGAGTCGCTCACGCAGCGCGTCGAGGTAATGCGGCAGGTCGCCCGAGCCGCTTTCCTCGCAGGTCTCGATCAAGCCGACGATGCGGGGGTGCGGCTGGCCCTGGGCCTGCAGCGCCTCGACCGCCGCGACGCTGGCGTAGACCGCGTAGCCGTCGTCCGCACCGCCGCGGCCGTAGAGCCGGCCGTCCTCGATCTTGGGCGTCCACGGGCCGAGGTCACTGCGCCAGCCGGTGAATTCGGGCTGCTTGTCCAGGTGGCCGTAGACCAGCACCGTCTGCGCCGCCGTGGCGGAGGGCTCGGGCCGCGTGGCCGGGATCTCGAAGAACAGCACCGGTGTGCGCGGCTGGCCGGCGTCGTCGGTCAGCCGCACGATCTTCAGCGTCAGGCCGGCGATGCGGCGGCTGAGCACCCAGTCGGCCGCCTGCTGCACCACCCGGTCGATGTGCCCGTGGCCAGCCCAGTCGGGGTCGAACATCGGGCTCTTGGCCGGCACGGCGATGTAGTCGACCAGCTGCGGAACGATCTGCTCGTCCCAGCTGCGGCGGGTATGGGCCGCCAGCGCGGCGACGTCCAGGGGGGCGAAGGGTCGATCGGGGGCATTCATGTCGGCAGGCAGGGGGTGGTGGCCGGTGGGCCGTTCACCCCAGTGTAGACCCGCGTCCCATCCGGATCGGCCGGCGGGTCAGCTGCGCAGGCTGTCGACCAGTTCGGGCAGGGCGGCGACGCGGCGCAGCAGCTCGTCGGGCAGGCCGAGGTGGGCCAGCGTCGGTGCATCGTGCAGACGGACCTCGCAGCGGTCCGGGCCGGTGGCCGCGAGCTGCACCGTCAGCGGCAGCGCGATCGGTGAGTGCGCATCGCGCTGGATCACCGCGGTGGTTTCCGGCTGAGGCCCCAACACCAGCCAGACCTCGCCCTTGCGGCGCGGCCTCAGCCGGGCAAAGACCGACCAGCCCAGCTCCGGCGCCTGCTGCGCCAGGCGCTCCAGCACCGGCTCGGCCGCAGCGGCCAGCGGCAGGCGCCAGGTCGGTATGCCCAGCGGATCGCCATCGGTCACCGCCAGGCTGACCAGCGCGAGGCTGCCGGTCTGCCAGCACAGCCAAGGGCCGGCCGTGCCGCCGTGCGCCCAAGCCGGGCCGGGCAACAGCTCCGAGCCGATCGGGCGGGCGCGGGTCGCGCCACGGTGGGCGGTGGCGTGCGCTGCGGGCGGCGTGGGGGTGAACGAGGCGCTGGGGTGCATCGGCATTCTCCTCAGGGCGGACGGCAGGCAAGGCCGTCGAGAGCGGCCGGGGCCGGAGTCGGCAGGATGCCGCGATGCTGTGACGAATGCATGAATCCGCTGTGTCGGCATGTAAGTCTGCCGCAAGCCTGGCGGTGGGCCCGGCGTCGGTCGATGGGCGCCCAAGCCCCGCCACCGCGGGCTGGGCGCACGCCGCTGGCTCACCGCCTGGGGCCGCCGGCCGCCTGGGGCGGCAACAACTGGTGACGTAACGGCCGCGAAGCGACGTGTTCCGCTGCGGCGCAGCAGGGTTGTCCGGAGCCGCCGTCAAGCGCAGGTTCAACCAGCGTTCACAGACCGTTCAGGCGCGCTCGAACTTGAACACCGCGGTGCTGGCGAAGAAGTTCGGCGCGTGGCGCACCACCTGGCCGTCGTGCAGGCCGAAGGCCTCGAGGATGCGCAGGCCGCACTGGCCGGCGAGCACCTCGAAGTCGGCGAAGGTGCCCACGCGGATGTTCGGCGTGTCGTACCACTGGTAGGGCAGCACCTTGGTCACCGGCATGCGCCCGCGCAGCACGCTCAGGCGGTTGGGCCAGTGCGCGAAGTTGGGGAAGCTGACGATGCCGATGCGCCCGACGCGGGCCGTCTCGCGCAGCATTGCTTCGGTGTTGCGCAGGTTCTGCAGCGTGTCGAGCTGCAGCACGACGTCGAAGCTGTCGTCGGCGAAGATCGACAGGCCCTCTTCGAGGTTGCGCTGCAGCACGTTGATGCCGTGCTGGACGGCGTGCAGCACCTTGGCGTCGTCCAGCTCGATGCCGTAGCCGCTGCAGCCGCGTTCGCGCATCAGCCGCGCCAGCAGCGTGCCACTGCCGCAGCCCAGGTCGAGCACGTGGCTGCCCGCGGGCACCAGCCCGACGATCACGTCTTCGCGGTTCTGTTCGCTCATGCCCGCACCTCCTGAGCGACACGCTCGAAGTAGGCCCGCACGATCGAGAGGTAGCGCGGGTCCTCCAGCAGGAAGGCGTCGTGGCCGTGCGGGGCGTCGATCTCGGCGTAGCTGACGTCGCGGCGGTTGTCGAGCAGCGCCTTGACGATCTCGCGCGAGCGCAGCGGCGAGAAGCGCCAGTCGGTGGTGAAGCTGACGACCAGGAACTTGGCCTTCGCTGCGGCCAGCGCGGCGCTCAGGTCGTTGCCGTGCGCGCGCGCCGGGTCGAAGTAGTCCAGCGCGCGGGTGATCAGCAGGTAGGTGTTGGCGTCGAAGTACTCGCTGAACTTGTCGCCCTGGTGGCGCAGGTAGCTCTCGATCTGGAACTCGATCTCCTGCGTGCTGTAGGCCAGCTCGGCGCTGCGCAGCGCGCGGCCGAACTTCTCCTCCATCGAGTCGTCGCTCAGGTAGGTGATGTGGCCGATCATGCGTGCCACCCGCAGGCCGCGCTTGGGCACCACGCCGTGGGCATAGAAGTGGCCGCCGTGGAAGTCGGGGTCGGTGATGATCGCGCGGCGCGCGACCTCGTTGAAGGCGATGTTCTGCGCCGACAGGTTCGGCGCGCTGGCGATCACCAGCGCGTGGTTCATCCGATCGGGGTGTTGCAGCGTCCAGCTCAGCGCCTGCATGCCGCCGAGGCTGCCGCCCATCACCGCGGCCAGGCGCTCGATGCCCAGGCGGTCGAGCAGCCGGGCCTGGGCGTTGACCCAGTCTTCCACCGTCACGACCGGGAAGTCCGCGCCGTAGGGGCGGCCGGTGGCCGGGTTGGGATGCATCGGCCCGGTGGAGCCGAAACAGGAGCCCGGGTTGTTGACGCCGATGACGAAGAAGCGGTCGGTGTCCAGCGGCTTGCCGGGGCCGATCATGTTGTCCCACCAGCCCTCGCTGCGCTCCTGACCCGCGTAGGTACCGGCCACGTGGTGGCTGGCGTTCAGCGCGTGGCAGACCAGCACGGCGTTGCTGCGCTCGGCGTTGAGCTGGCCATAGGTCTCGTAGACCAGGGTGTAGTCGCCGAGCGTCGCTCCGCTGCGAAGCGCGAGCGGTTCGCTGAAGTGTAGGGACTGGGGGGTGACGTGGCCGATGGATGCCATGGAACGCTGCCGAAAACACAAAACCCGGCGCCGCGCAGGGGCGGGCACCGGGTCGGTTGCGCCTCTTTAGCGGAATTTCTAGAGCGCCCGCAAGCCGGACAAATCGGCGCTGGGTGCAAGTATAGGCCAGCCCCGCAGGCGGCGACCACGTGCGGCGGGGGGGGGGGCCGGGCGCGGCCATCGTTCACGCCAGGGTGAGGCGCTGCCCCACGAATCCGGGATGGGCAGCGCGGCGGCGACTGCGCAAAATTTTCACGCTTTGCTGTGGTTCGTGTGCCTGGTAAAGCGTGCTTGCCGTCACATCGATTGCCGCTGGCCGGCTCGTCCGAAACCGGGTTGCGCGGCGCCTGAAGGAAGTTCTGTCATGAGCGCCATACCCGGTTGGCAGCCCACCATCGTCGCGCCGCTGCCCGGTGAGTCCGAGTCTCCGGGGCTGCCGCTGGCCCTGCCGGAGCAGCCCCCGGCGACCGGCCCGGAGCTGGCCAGCGGCCTGGGGGGGCTCCTCCTCGGCGCAGGCCTGTTTCTGGTCGGCGTGTTGGGCTGGCCGACCTTCAGCCTGGCCTCCACCTCCAGCTTTGCGCTGGTCTGGCTGGCCAGGGGTTGCTGCAGGGCCGGTGAACAGAAGCAGTTATCCACCGCCAGCAGC
>DAOLLE010000251.1:0-5301 GCA_035331205.1 Burkholderiaceae bacterium | reverse complement strand
TCGCGTCTTGCTGGAACCGGATCTGCACCGTCTGCCCTGCCACCGCGTTCGACAGGGTGATCGAGGTAACGTTGCCCGTCAGCGCGGCCGGCTCGAACACGTTGCTCGTCGCGCAGTCGAAGGTCGGTGTAGCGCTGTGCGCAGGTTGCGCGCTAGCGGTGTATGCGCCAGCATGCACGCTGCGGTCGCTGAAGGTCTTGATGCCGGCTACCGTCTGTGTGCCCGTCAACTTGACGACGGCGTTATCGGCGGCTTTTCCTGCCAAGTCTGCAAATATCTGCTTGACGTTGTTGCGCAGCACCTGAAGGCGCGAAGCGACGGGCTCAGCAGCAGTAGCTGGCAGGGTTGGGGTGCCTGCGACGTCAGTGAGAGTTACATTGTTGTCGGCCTTGCCGTCCAGCGCGGTTTGCAGCCCAATGACCGTGCTGATGTCTTGGCTGCCGGTGTGGGTTGCGCGGTCACGAAGCTGGGCATCGGTCGCGTTGGCGGTGGCGTTGGTCGCAATGCCGTTCAGTTTGGTCTTGTCAGCACCCGACATGAGGCCAGATGCGCTGGTCGTTGCGTCCGCATGGGTGTGCGATGCAGCGGCTTTGCC
The DNA here is from genome assembly GCA_035331205.1 of Burkholderiaceae bacterium. Lineage (GTDB taxonomy): Bacteria > Pseudomonadota > Gammaproteobacteria > Burkholderiales > Burkholderiaceae_C > Sphaerotilus. The sequence continues at coordinate 4,706 of DAOLLE010000251.1, read as the reverse complement.
GTCCAGCGCGGCCTGCTGCGCGGTGCTGACGGGCTTGTTGGCGTCTGACGTGTTGTCGACGTTGCCCAGGCCCACAGCCGCGCTGTTGAGCGTTTGCCACGTTTTGTCGCCGCGCCAGTACTGGCCGGTGGTGCCCGCGATGATGGTCGGCTCGCCGCCGCCTGCGGCCTGCTGCGCGGCGGCTTGTGCGTCGAGCTTGGCCTGCTCGGCGGCGCTGGCGCTGGCGCTGGCTTCGCCGGCCTTGGTGGTGGCCGTCGTAGCGCTGTTGGACGCTTCGCTGGCTTTGGTCGTGGCGGTCGTGGCGGCGTTGCTCGCAGTCGTTGCAGACGCGCTGGCCTCGCCTGCTTTGGTGGTGGCCGTTGTCGCTGCGGCGCTGGCTGTGGTGGCGCTGTTGGACGCCTCGCCCGCCTTGGTGGTAGCCGTGGTTGCAGCACCGCTGGCGGTGGTCGCCGAAGCCGCCGCCTCGCCCGCCTTGGTGGTAGCCGTGGTTGCACTGCCCGCCGCCGCTGTCTTGCTGGCGTCAGCAGCCGTAGCGGCGTTGCTCGCAGTGGTGGCGGATGCGGCGGCAGCGATCTTGCTGGCGTCAGCCTCGCTGGCTTTGGTGGTGGCGGTGGATGCCGACGCAGCGGCAGCGTTTTTGCTGGCATCGGCGGCGGTCTTGCTGGCGTCAGCGGCGTTGGCGCTGTTGGCCGCCGCAGTGGCGCTGCCTGCGGCCTGGTTGACATTGGTGGTCATCTCGGCGCTGGATGCGTTGATTTCCGCGCCCAGCCCGGCCAGGGCCGCCCAGGCGGCGAACGCCTTGGAGTCGAATACCTCGGGCGAGTCGCCCGGCAGCGGCGGATCAATGGTGGTGGTGATGGGCATGGTCAGTCCTCAAACAAATTCCTCGACCTCGACCGACAGGTCGGTCTTGTCGTAGTACGCGACGGTGTAGTTCCAGTTGGTGAATACGCCCCAGAGCGAGAGGGCGCTGAATCGGCTGGTGCCGATCCACAGGCACGGGGTGCCGGTCAAGCTGCTGAGCAGCATGTCGGTGGAGTCGAGCTTGTCGTTGTCGACGGTGATTTGCAGCGACATCGTCTTGGCGTTGCCGCGACGGATCAGCTCCATCTCGCCGTACTCATTGCGCTCTTTGCGGCTGAAGTCCTGCACGCCCACGCGCGCGCCGTACTGCACGCCTTCGCCCAGCACGTAGGCGCGGCCAAACGCCAGCGTGCCGATGTAGCCGGCGGCGCCGGTGATCTCAAAGTCCACCCGCAGCGTGGCGCGGGGGCGGGCGGGCAGGTCTTGCACCACCAGGCGCGAGCGCGGGGCGCGTTGCTCGAACGTCCACGCATACCAGCTTGATGTGCTGGGCGTCGGCCTCATCAGGTGGCTGCTGTCGTAGTGCGTCACGCCGTCTTCGATCAGCCGCACGCGAATATTGGACAGGCCATCGCAGTCGATAAACATGACGGCGCTGACGGCGGTGTTGGGCTTGATTTCGTAGTAGGCCGGGCCGGTCAGTTGCAGGCGGGTGGTGCTGGACAAATCGAACGGCTTCCAGCGGTTGGTGGGCGACACGCGCGACCACCAACCATCGGTGGTGAGCGGGTCTTTGCCGATGTTGCCGTCCTGCACCGACTCGTAAATTTTGTGGTTGAGGATGACGCGCGCGCCGCTGGCGTAGGTGGCCCCGGCGTTGTAGGTGGGGTGCTCGTTTTCGGGCACGTTGGTGCCCACCAGCATGGCGTCGGTCATGCTGATGGACTTGATGACTTTCAGCCCGGTGGTCATGCGATGGCCTCGTTGGTGCGCTCGGCCGGAAGGCCGTCCTTGTCCCACTTGGCGCCGCGCCGATCCATGCGCTGTAGGGGTTCGGCCAGGCTGCTGTGGCGGGCGCGGTCGTCGCTGCGCTGGGCGCGCAACTCGGCCAGCACTTCGCGCAGCAGCGCCTGCGTTTCTTCGTTGCTGCGGCCCACGGGCGGCACGTAGATTTGCGGCACGCGCACGGCCACGGGGCCGCCATCGGCGTAGCCGGGGGCGCCCTGGCGCAGCGCGTCAACAATGCCCGGGCCGCCCCAGCGGGCCACGTCGGCCTGGCTCCACACGACCTCGCCTTTGTGCACCACGCCAGCCGGTTCCCACTTGGCGCCGGGGCCGGTGTAGCCGCCATCGGCGAAAACAGTGCCATCGGCAGGGGTGCGGTTGAGCGAGGTGACGGTGACGGGCCTATGGTTGTCCGCCAGTGCGATCCAGTATTGGACGGAGGCGGTGCTGAGGCCATGCAGCTTGTACAGCCAGGTGTTGGTTTCGTCGATGCCCCGGAAGATGCTGTAGAGCGGGGAATCGGCGCTGAACTGCGCGGTGACGGGGTTGTCGTAATTGCGGTTGAAGGTGCCAATCTGCGCGTTGGTCTGGTTGATGGCGGCGACGGTGGCCGCAGTGCCCGCCGTAATGGCATTGATGTTGCCGGTGCTGTACCCCACATCAGCCATCTGAATCTGACTCAACCACGAGTTGGTCGAGTTCTGTGCGCTGGTGACGTTGCCCAGGTTGGTGTTGGTGGTGCACTGCTCGGTGAACAGCGTTTGCAGGCGGCTGTTGGCCAGCTCCTGCTTGCTGATCATGCCGTCGCCGTTGGCATCCACGCGCGCCATCAGCGCCGAAATCTGCGTGTTGGTGGCCAGGCCCGATGCGGCCAGCTCATCGGCCGTCAGCAGCCCATCGACGTTGGCGTCGAGCGATGCGAAGTTGGTGCTCAGCACCGTCTCCAACGAGGTTTTGGCGTTGACGATGGCATCCACGATCAACTGCTCGGCGCTGATCTGTTTGGGCAGCGAGGCCAGTTGGCCCAGCACGCGGGCGATGCGCAGGTTGGCCTCGGCGCCTGTGGTCGATTCGCGGCGGATACTGCCGATCAGCGTGTCGGCGTAACCCGTAATGCCGTTCATGGCGTCGCGGTCGCCGCCGCGTGCCAGCGTCATTTGCGCGGTGAATTTGGCCGCCGCCATCTGGTAGCTCTGCTGCGCGTCGGCCTGGGCGTGAGATACCTTGAAGATGAATTCTTCGATGTTCTTGGTGAAACCGCCCAAAAAGTCTTGCGCGTCCTTCAGCGCCGACTTGTATTTCTCGGCGGCAGCGGTTTCGTCTTCAATCGCCCAGATACGCTGCTGCAGCGCGCGGTTGGACGGGTCGAGCGCTTCCAATTCGATCTGGCGCAGCAGGACGGTGTTGCCTTCCAACTGCAGCAGTTGCTTGGTCAGGCCCAGGCGCTCGTTGGCGATGGCCTGCTGGCGGCGGGCTTCTTCGTCGGCGGCGCGCTGCGCTTCTTGGGCGGCTTGCTGCGCCATGCGCTCTGCCTCGCGCTGGGCGGCGAGCGCGCGAGCGTTCTGCGAGGCGTAGCTGTCGTAGATAGGCTCGGGCCGCTGGATGCCCACGCTGATCGAGCCGACGGCGGCCTGCACCTGCTGGATCGCGGCCTGGAAGCCGGGGTCGCTCAGCACGGCGTTGATGGCGGCGGCGGCGGCCTGCGCATGCTGGATCACGCGGTCAATCGCGGCCTGACTGACGGCATCCGACATGCTGGCGCCGGTCATCGCGGCGGCGATCATGGGGTTGAGCACGCCATCGACCATCAGCGCCGTGATCTGCTGGCTGAACCCGCCGGCGATGGCGGAGTACATCCCCTGCATCACCACATCGGCCATCTGCTCGCCCAGCTGTGCGCCGGTGAGCGTGCCCAGCAGGCCCTGCTCGATCACGCTGGCGAGGTCTGACGAGGCGCCGAACACGATGGGCTCCATCGCGGCCAGCTCGTCGCCCAGGCCGGCGATGCTGCCAGCGGCGGCGTCAGCGTTACCGTAGACCTCGGTGAATGCGGCGTTGACGCTCATCAGCGCCGTGAAGGCGGCGCGGCCCGCGTCGGTGGTCAAGTCCTGCGCGTCCACCAGCGCGCGGAACCCGGCAACGGTGGTGGGCATCTCCAGACCGGCGGCGGCGAGCGCCTCGGTCATCTTGTCCGTCATGTAGGCGTGGCGCTCGGCCTCGGTGTAGTAGTTCTGCCAGTACGCGCCCACTTGCGCGCCGAAGGCGTCCATGCCGCCCATCTGGTCGATCAGCTTCGAGGCCATGTCGCCGCCGGCCAAACTCGCCTCGTACAGCGACAGGCCCAGCTTGTCGAATGCAGCGTTCGTGGCCTGTAGTGATGTTGCCAGGCGGGTCAGCGTGTCGATTGCCCTCTCGCCCTCGCGGGCGTACTCTGACGCGGCGTAGGTGGTTTCCTCGACGGTTTTCTTCACCGTGGTGAAAGTCTCGTCGTCCCAGAAGCCGGTCTTGATCGTCTCCTCGACCTCGCGCGTGGTGGTGGTCCAGGTGCCGAGGATGCGTTCGGCCATCTCGTTGGAGCCGGTGGCGATGGCCTCGTTGACCATCTGCCACACCTTGTCCATGTAACCCGCCGCCTCGGGGTCGCCCAAATCCTTCAGCTTGAGGTTGATCTTGAAGGTGAAGCCTTCGATCTTGTCAGTGGCAAGGCCCAGCGTTTCGGCGTAGTCAATGACCATCGCCTCCTGCGCCTTCCAAGCACCGCGAAGTGCATTCAAGGTGGCGCTGTCGAGCGGGGTGTCCTCGGTTTTGCTGGAGCGCAGCAGTCCGCCCTTGTAGTAGTCGTGCCAGTTGCCTTCGAAGCCCGACTCGCCGCCGAATGTGCCTTCGAGGTTGTGCTG
>DAOLLE010000250.1:0-5320 GCA_035331205.1 Burkholderiaceae bacterium | reverse complement strand
GCCCCCCCCGCGAGCGGCGCGCAGGCGCTCTGGGCCACCCGGCTGCCGCAGGCCGGCGGCGGCGAGCTGGTGCTGGCCGAGCTGAAGGGCCAGCCCCTGCTGGTCAACTTCTGGGCCACCTGGTGCGCTCCCTGCGTCAAGGAGCTGCCGCTGCTCGACCGCTTCGCGCGCGAGCAGGCCGGCCGCATCGCGGTGGTGGGCATCGCGGTGGACCGGCCCGAGGCGGTTCAGACCTTCCTCGCCAAATCCCCGGTGACGTTTCGTGTCGGCGTGGCCGGCTTTGCCGGCGGCACGCTCGCACGTGAGCTGGGCAACGCGCAGGGCGGACTGCCCTTTTCGGTCGCGCTGGATCGCCAGGGCCGGCTGCTCGATCGCAAGCTCGGCGAGACCCACGCCGAGGATCTGCAGGCCTGGGCATTGCGGCTGGCGGGCTGACTCTGCGCCACCCGGCCGGGCGGCAAAGCGGCATTCCATCACGCCGGCCAAGGTGTGGCCGCGTTGTAACGGGAAGTGTATGACCGACGGTGTCATCCGCAAATTTGCAGGGAATCGAAGCTTTTGGGAGGAAAAAGCGCGTAAAGTCCCGGGTTTCGCTGCATGAGATCTTCATCCGATGCACATCCTGATCCTTCAGGGGCCCAACCTGAACCTGCTGGGCACGCGTGAACCGGGCGTCTATGGCGCCACCACCCTGCCGCAGATCCAGGCCGGGCTGGACGCCTACGCGGCCGAGCGGGGCGTGCAGCTGAGCCACTTCCAGAGCAACCACGAGGGCGCGCTGATCGACACGATCCACGCCGCGCGGGGCCAGGGCGTGGACTTCATCATCATCAACCCGGGCGCCTACACCCACACCAGCGTGGCGATCCGCGACGCGCTGTCGGGCGTGGCAATCCCCTTCGTCGAGGTGCACCTGTCGAACGTGCACCGGCGTGAACCCTTCCGCCACCACTCGTACTTCTCCGACGTGGCCGAGGGCGTGATCGTCGGCCTCGGCCCGTTGGGCTACCGCCTGGCGCTGGAGTACGCGCTGGAGCGCCCGAAGCGCTGAACCGGTTCGGCGCGTGCGGTGGCCCCGATCGGTCCTTCGTTCCGATCGGCAGCAGTCGCTGCGTGACGCCCGCCTTTTGACACCGTCACTGGAGCCATCCATGGATCTACGCAAACTCAAGACCCTGATCGACCTCGTGTCCGATTCCAACATCGCCGAGCTCGAGATCACCGAGGCCGATGGCAAGGTGCGCATCGTCAAGAGCAGCCCGGTGGTGGCCGTGGCCCAGGCCGCGCCGGTACTCGCCGCCGCACCGGTGGTGACCGCCGCCGCTGCGCCGGTCGCTGCCGCACCCGCACCGGCCGCCGCCCCGGAGATCACCGGCCATGTGATCAAGTCGCCGATGGTCGGCACCTTCTACCGCGCTTCCAGCCCGGGCGCCAAGCCGCTGGCCGACGTCGGCCAGACCGTCAAGGAAGGCCAGGCGCTGTGCATCATCGAGGCGATGAAGATCATGAACGAGATCGAGTCGGACCACGCCGGCACCGTCACCAAGGTGCTCGTCGAGAACGGTCAGGCGGTCGAGTTCGGTCAGCCGCTGTTCATCATCGAGTGAGCCGCCGCTGGCCCGCTGCCGGCCGCCGCTGTGCGGTGGCGACGGGCAGCGCCCGGGTCCGCCCCAATGCGCGGATCCTCCACGTGGCCCCCGGGCCGCGGAGAAGTGCATGTTCAAGAAGATCCTGATTGCCAACCGGGGTGAAATCGCCCTGCGTATCCAGCGTGCCTGCCGAGAGATGGGCGTCGGCGCGGTGGTGGTCTACTCCGAGGCCGACCGGGACGCGAAGTACGTCAAGCTCGCCGACGAGGCGGTGTGCATCGGCCCGGCCCCGTCGGCGCAGAGTTACCTGCACATGCCGGCGCTGATCGCCGCGGCCGAGGTCACCGACGCCGAGGCGATCCACCCCGGCTACGGCTTCCTGTCCGAGAACGCCAACTTTGCAGAGCGCGTCGAGCGCAGCGGCTTCGCCTTCATCGGCCCCACGCCCGAGTCGATCCGGCTGATGGGCGACAAGGTGTCGGCCAAGAACGCCATGATCGAGGCGGGCGTGCCGACCGTGCCCGGCTCCGCGGGCGCGCTGCCCGATGACGGCGACGAGATCATCCGCATCGCCCGCCAGATCGGCTACCCGGTGATCATCAAGGCCGCGGGTGGCGGCGGAGGCCGCGGCATGCGCGTGGTGCACGCCGAGGGCGCGCTGCTCAACGCCGTGCAGACCACCAAGGCGGAGGCCGGCGCAGCCTTCGGCAACCCGGCGGTCTACATGGAGAAATTCCTGGAGAACCCGCGCCACATCGAGATCCAGGTACTCGCAGACCAGCACGGCCACGCGGTGTGGCTGGGCGAACGCGACTGCTCGATGCAGCGCCGTCACCAGAAGATCATCGAGGAAGCGCCGGCACCAGGCATCCCCCGCAAGGTGATCGAGAAGATCGGTGAGCGCTGCGCCAACGCCTGCAAGAAGATCGGCTACCGCGGCGCAGGCACCTTCGAATTCCTCTTCGAGAACGGCGAGTTCTTCTTCATCGAGATGAACACGCGCGTGCAGGTGGAGCATCCGGTGACCGAACTCGTCACCGGCATCGACATCGTGCAGCAGCAAATTCGCGTGGCCGCGGGGGAGCCTCTGCCCTTCACGCAGAAGCAGATCGGGCTGCGCGGCCATGCCATCGAGTGCCGCATCAACGCCGAGGACCCCTTCACCTTCCTGCCCTCGCCGGGCCGCATCACGATGTGGCACCCGCCCGGTGGCCCGGGCGTGCGCGTCGATTCGCACGCGTACACCAACTACTACGTGCCGCCGAACTACGACTCCATGATCGGCAAGATCATCGTCCACGGCGACAGCCGCGACCAGGCCCTGGCGCGTATGCGCAGCGCCCTGCAGGAAACGCTGGTCGAGGGCATCTCGACCAACATTCCGCTGCACCGGGAACTGATGGCCGACAAGGGCTTCGTCGATGGCGGCACCAGCATCCATTACCTGGAAGGCTGGATGGCGCAGCGTCGCCGCTGATCGGAGCACCCCATGGTCGAACTGCTTCTGCTCGTGCCGGCGCCCAGCGTCGATCGGGTCAGTGACGCGCTGATGGAGCTCGACGCGGCGGCCGTCACGGTCGAAGACGCCGACGTGGACACCCCCGACGAGCAGCCCATCTTCGGCGAACCGGGCATGCCCCAGACGCAGACCGAGAAGGTCACCGGCTGGCAGCGCTCGGTGCTGAAGACCCTGTTCGAGGATGAGGCCGCCGCGCAGGCGGCCTGCGTCGGCCTGCTCGAACTCGACGAGGTCGAGGACGTGCACGTCCAGGGCATCCGCCCGGTGGAGGAGCAGGACTGGGTGCGGCTGACGCAGTCGCAGTTCTCGCCGGTGCCGATCACTTCGTCCTTCTGGATCGTGCCCACCTGGCACGAGGTGCCAGCCGACGCACGGGAGGTGATCCGCCTCGATCCGGGCCTCGCCTTCGGCACCGGCACACATCCGACCACGCGCATGTGCCTGCGTTGGATCGCCCGCCAGGCGTCCGAGCGGGCCGCCAACTGGAATCGGGTGCTCGACTATGGCTGCGGCTCCGGCATCCTGGCGATCGCCGCCGCGAAGTTCGGCGCCCGCAGCATCGACGCGGTGGACATCGACCCGGCTGCGGTGGAATCGTCGGGCCGCAACGCCAGTGCCAATGGCGTCGCGCTGAATTGCGCGCTGCCCGACGGAGCCCAAGGCCTCTATCCGCTGGTACTGGCCAACATCCTCTCCGCGCCGCTGAAGCTGTTGGCACCGCTGCTCTGCGGCCATGTCGCCAGCGGCGGCGATCTGGTCCTGGCGGGCATCCTCGAGCGTCAGACCGATGAACTGCGCCAGGCCTACGCGCCCTGGATCGAACTGCAGGTCGGCGACGCCGAGGACGGCTGGGTGTTGCTGACCGGGCGCAAGGCCTGAGCTTCGTTCGGAAGACAGCCCAACCCGTCAACGACCATGAGCCTGGCTACATCCTGTCCATCCTGCGGGACGGTGTTCCGGGTGGTCGAGGACCAGCTCAAGGTCTCCGAGGGCTGGGTACGTTGTGGCCACTGCCACGACGTCTTCAATGCCCTCGAGGGGTTGTTCGACCTCGAACGGCGCGACTCGGCGCTCCAGAGTCTGAGAACCGTCCCATCGTCGCTGGACGATTCGTCGGCGGGAGCGCTGGCCAATGCAGCCGAGGTCACCGAAACCTTTCCCGACATCGAGGAACGCGTCGGCTCCATCGCTCCGCCACCTTCGGCTTTTCTGCCCGACCTCAGCGAATTGAAATCGACAGCGCCCCCGACGCCGCCGGGCGCAGGCGCGGCGACGGATGCGCCGTCGATGGACCGCTGGCCAGCCTTGCCCGAGACGAAGCCAGTCGCCACTGCCAGCCCCTCCGCGCCGGCGGATTTCCCCCGCATCATCGACGCCCTGGACGACGAGCTGGCGCGGGTCGAGGCCGAGGCCGCCGTCGGCAACCCCACGGCTGCTCGGCCCGAGGCGGCCACTGCCCCGATCACGGCGGCGGCTGATGACGACGATGAACTGGAAGACGACCCGTTTCCAGTCACGGCGCTGAGCGATCAGCTGGACGAGCACTTCGATGACCTCCCCGGCGACGTGGACGTCATCGAAATGGCGCCGCCACCCGAGCTACCCGATGAGCCGCTGCCAGCGCTGGAGGCCTCCGACAGTCCGGTGGCGGAGGATCTGCCGACCTTCGTGCGTGAAGCGCAGCGGCGGGACTGGTGGTCGCGGCCGATGGTCCAGGTCGCGCTGGGCCTCGGAGTCCTGGCCTCGGGCCTGGGGCTGGGTGCCCAGGTCGCTTGGCACGATCGTGATCGCTTGGCCACCGCCTGCTCGGCCTGCCAGCACCCGCTGAGCGTCGCTTCCAGCTGGCTGGGCCAACCCCTGAGGCCACCCGTCGACCTCGACGTCGTCGAGGTCGACAATGCCGCGCTGACCCAGCCCCCGGGCACCGACGGATATCGGCTCACCGTGCAGGTGCGCAATCACGCCAGCCACGAAGTGGCAGCGCCGCACATGGAGCTCAGCCTGACGGACGCAGCGGGCCTGCTGGTGATCCGTCGCAGCTTCGCCCCCAACGACTTTCGCCATGCGCCAGCCCTGCGCGGGCAGGAAGAAAGCACCTGGGTGCTGGAATTCCAGACGCCGCAACGCAAGGTTTCCGGCTACACCATCGCTGCGTTCTATCCTTGAACGGATCGCTCGGGGGGATTGCCTGATCCTGCGAGAGCGCGACGCC
>DAOLLE010000249.1:0-5346 GCA_035331205.1 Burkholderiaceae bacterium | reverse complement strand
TCAAGACCTACCCGCTGCCGGCGGACACGCTGCAGGCCAAGCGGGCGCTGATCGATGCGCTTACGCGCCGGCTGTTCAACCACACCGAGCACGGGCTGAACGTGCCGGGTTCGCGCCTCAAGGAGGCCCGCGCCGCCTTCGACGCCGAGACGGATCCGGCGATGCGGCGGGTCAAGGGCGGCATGCTCGCCGGGGCGCTGTTCAACCGGGCGACGGACATCTTCCGCCGCCTGGTGGAGCTGCAGGGTGAGGGCATCGAGATGGACGAGGACTTTCCGCTCGTGCGTGAGTGCGGCCGCTGCCTGCTCGAGGCGATGGAGCTGGGTCGCTCGGTGCTGCACCGCAGCGGGGAGGAGGGGCTGGACGAGCTCTGGGGCGAGCCGTTCAAGGCCTTCTCGGTGCCAATCGAAGACTTCTACGAGAGCCGGTACATCAAGATCGGCCTGTGCATGCGCGACATCGATCGCATCGCCGCGGCGATGGTGGACTGCTTCAGTGCGATCCCGGTGTTCGCGCACATCGAGCAGCTGGTGCTGGAGTTCACCACCGCGGCGCGCACCAAGACCGAGACGCTGCGCACCGACGCGGCGATCTTCGACGTCTGGCCCCGCTTCGTCACCACCGGCGAGCGGCTGGCGGAGATCCAGCCGCTGATGCCCACGGGCTGGACGCTGCACGAGGCGCCGGGCGCGGCGCTGCGCCACAGCGAGGCCGACGGGCTGGAACTGATCCGCCGCGGCCGGGACCTGATCTTCTACATCGCCCGCGCACGCACGCCGATGCCCAAGAGCACGCGCGAGTACATCGAGCGCTGCGCGTTCTACCGTCAGAACGGCCACCGGCCGTCGATGCCCGCGCCGCTGCCGGCCTGAGGCAGACGGGCCGGCGGCCGGCCGGGCCACCGCTTGGCCACCCGGTGCGGCCGATTCAGCGCTCGGCCCGCGCCTCGCGGGTCATCAGCGCGGCCACGGCGTCGCGCGGGGCGAGCTCGCCGCGCAGCACGGCGACGACGGCGGCGGTGATGGGCATGTCGATGCCGAGTGCGCGGGCGCGTTGGAGCACGGTCTCGGCGCTGTAGACGCCCTCGGCGACGTGGCCGAGTTCGTGCAGGATCTGGGTCAGGCCGACGCCGGCGGCCAGGCGCAGGCCGACGCGGCGGTTGCGCGAGAGGTCGCCGGTGGCGGTGAGCACCAGGTCGCCCAGGCCGGACAGGCCCATGAAGGTTTCGACCTGCGCGCCCAGGGCCAGGCCCAGGCGGGTCATTTCGGCCAGGCCGCGGGTGATCAGCGCAGCGCGGGCGTTCAGTCCCAGCTCCATGCCGTCGGCCATGCCGGTGGCAATCGCCAGGACGTTCTTGACCGCGCCACCCACCTCGACGCCCACCGGATCGTTCGACGAATAGACGCGCAGGCTGCTGCCGTGCAGGGCCTGGACGGCGGCCTGGCAGAGCGCGGTGTCGCGGCTGGCAGCGACCAGCGCGGTGGGCTGGCCGCGGGCGACTTCCTGCGCGAAGCTGGGCCCGGAGAGCACGCCGGCGCGCAGCTGGGGCGCGGCTTGCTGGGCGATTTCGTGGCCGAGCAGGCCGCTGCCGGCCTCGAAGCCCTTGCACAGCCACATCGCGGCGCTGCCGGCGGGCAGGCGCGCGAGGGTTTCGCGCAGCGCGGCCATCGGCGTGCCGATGATGATCAGGCCGTTGCTGGCGCTGCCGGCGTGGGCGAGGGCGGCGTCGAGGTCGGCGGTGACGCGCAGGGCGGTCGGCAGGGCGATGCCGGCCAGGTAGCGCTGGTTCTGGCCGCTCAGGCGGATCGCCTCGGCCTGCGCGGGGTCGCGCGCCCACAGCAGCGTGGGCTGGTGGGTGGCGGCCTGGGCCGCGAGGGCGGTGCCCCAGGCGCCGGCGCCGAGCACCGTGACGGGGACCGCGGTCGAAAGCGGGGTCATCGCGTCGATCGCCTGGGGGCGTCTGTCTCGGGCGCAGCGCCGGCGGGCGGACCCGCCTGCGCGCGCCGGTCGATCGATCAGTTCGGCAGCTGGCCGTTTTGCTGGGCGGCGGCCTGCTGGGCTTCGAACATGGCCTGGAAGTTGACTTCGGCCAGGTGCACCGGCGGGAAGCCGCCGCGGCTGATCACGTCGGCCACCACGGCGCGCAGGTAGGGGTAGACGATGCCCGGGCAGGCGATGCCGAGGATGGGCTGCAGCTGGTCTTCGGGGATGTTGCGGATCTCGAAGATGCCGGCCTGCTTGGCTTCGCAGAGGAAGAGCGTGCGCTCACCGAGCTTGGTGGTGACGGTGCCGGTGACGGCCACTTCGAAGATGCCGTCGGCCACCGGCTGGACTTCGACGCCCAGGTTCACTTCGACGGCCGGCTGGCCCTGCTCGACCAGGATCTGCGGCGAGTTGGGCTGTTCCAGCGACAGGTCCTTCAGGTAGACGCGCTGGATCTGGAACACGGGATTTTGGTCGTCGGACATGGTGGTGACTCGGGCAGGTGGCTCGGTGGTGATCGGGGCGCGCTGACCGGCTGGGCAGCGGCCGGTGAAGGCGCGGCGGATTATGGCAGTCCGTCCGGGGGGCCCCGCCGGGCGCGATGCGGGGCATGCCCACCCGGCCTCGGGGGCCTGGGCGACGCGCCTCAGCCGGGCGTGACGCTTTGGGCAGACGCGGGCTCATCGAGCGTGGCCAGCCAGGCCAGCAGCTCGTCGCCGACGCGCTGCGGCGCCTCCATCGTCAGCATGTGGCCGCAGCCGGGCAGCTCGACCAGCCGGGCGCCGGCAATGCCTTCGGCCAGCTCGCGCGCCTCGGCCGGCGGGGTGAGCAGGTCGGCCTCGCCCACCAGCACCAGCGTGGGGCAGCCGATCGCCGCGAGCGTCGGGCGCAGGTCGGCGCGGGCCATCACCGCGCGGTTCTGCGCGATCAGCTGCGCTGCCCCGGCGCGCAGCACCATCCGGTAGTAAGCGTCGATCAGCGCGCGGTCGCCGATGCGCCCGGGGTGGAAGGCGGCGCCGAGGTTGGCGCGCAGCACCTCCTCGACGCGGCCGGCCTCGAAGCGCTTGATCGCCTCGCGGCGCAGGAAGACCATCGCCGCCGGGTCGGGCCGGGCCGAGCTGCCCAGCAGCGCCAGCGCGGCGATGCGCCCGGGCGCCTGGCGGACGGCTTCGAGCGCGACCATGCCGCCCATCGAGCAGCCGATCAGCCGCAGCGGTCCGCTCGTCTCGGCCAGCAGCCGCTCGGCCATCGCCGCCAGCGTGGGGGCGCGGGTGTGCACGTCGCTGACCTGCACCGCCGCGTCGCCGTAGCGCGCGCGCAGCGCGGCGGCCTGGGGCGCGAACAGCGCGGCGTCGCAGGCCAGTCCGGGCAGCAGGACGTGCAGCGCCGGGGTCGCAAGCGGGGGCAAGGCGGGCAGGGCGGACGGGGTCATGGCGGGCGAGCATAGCCGGGCCCGGACCTGCCAACGATGACCGTTTGGCCCGCGCTTGTGGGCGCCGGGGGCTCGAGTGGAACCTCCGGCCTGCCGATCGGATCACTCGCTGTGGTTTACTCGAACGCACCATGACCGAACTGATCGCGATCCGCCACGGTGAGACCGACTCCAACCGGGAACACCGCTTCCAGGGCCAGCTGGACGTGCCGTTGAACGCGACCGGCCGCCTGCAGGCCGAGCGTCTGGCCGAACGCCTGGCGGACGAACCGGTGGATGTCGCCTGGGTCAGCGACCTGCAGCGTGCGCAGCAGACCGCCGCACCCTGGGCGGCGCGCCGTGGCGCGGTGATGCAGCCCGATGCGCGCTGGCGTGAGCAGAGTTTCGGCCGCATCGAGGGCATGCAGGTCAAGGCGCTGCACCGGGACCATCCCGAGCTCTGGGTGCGCTGGGCCGAGCACGACGCCGACTTCGCGCTGCCCGAGGGCGAGAGCGCGCGGCAGTTCCATGCCCGCATCCTGGGTGCGTTGCAGGCGCTCGGCCAGGCGCACCCGCGCGAGCGTGTGCTGCTGGTGACGCACGGCGGCGTGCTGGACATGCTCTGGCGCACGGCCACCGGGGCTTCGCTGCACGGTCCGCGCGCCTGTGCGATCCCGAACGCCGGCATCAACCGCCTGCGCTGGGACGGCGAGCGGCTGGAGGTCCTCACCTGGGCCGACGACGCGCACCTCGCCGGCCTGCCGGTGCAGCCTTCGACCGTGCCGTTGAGCGTGCGGTTGAAGGAACTGGGGGCCGCTGCTCTGACTGCCGACGACGCCGAGCCCCCGGTGCCCTGAGCGTCAGCGGCGCCGGCCGACCGGTGCGGGCGGCTCGGGCGGCGGACGCTCCCCCTCGCGCAGCTCCCTGATCAGCGTCGGCGCGGCGTAGACGCGCTCCAGCGCCTGCAGGATGGCGCCGGCCTGCAGGGCCACGAGGCGGGCGCTCTCGCCACGGTAGGCGAAGCGCGCGCCCAGCGCCTCCTGGTTGGCGTCGATCGCCAGGCCCACCCACTCGCCGCGGGCGTTGAGCAGCGGTGCGCCGCCTTGGCCGGCCAGTGCGTCGATCGTCGTGACGAAGTCCAGCGGCTGGCGGGGGTCCAGCTTGGTGCGGGCCTGGGCGATGCGCGCACTGAGGTCGAAGGGCGGGTGCAGGTCGAAGCCGTCGGCGCGGGCAAACAGGCCGCCGAAGGTTGTCTTCCAGGGCCAGGTGCTGCCCTGCACGCTGTAGCCCAGCGCCTGGCCGAAGGACAGGCGCAGCGTGCCGCTGGCGTCGGGCGGCCGAGTTTCGCGGCTCACCCGGTCGATGCGCGCCATCGCCAGCGCGATCGGCACCTCGACGCGCTCGGCGTGGCGCAGCAGCTGCTCGCGGCGCAGCGGATAGACCACCCGGGCCAGCGCGATCAGCGGGTCGCTGGAGGCCTCGACGGCGGCCACACCGCCGTCGAGCAGCGCGATGCGTTCCTTCAGCTCACCCAGCCGGCTGCCGCCGACCAGGCGCTGCGCGGCCTGTTCGGGCGAGGCGCCGTCGCCAGCAGGGCCCAGCGCGGCCTGGACGTAGGGGTGCGCCGCGCCGAGCAGGTCCCGCGCCTCGCGCAGCCAGCCGGCGAGCACGCGCACTTCCAGCGCAGCGTCGAGCGGCCACTCATCGCGCAGGCTGCGCTCCAGGCCGATCAGGCGGCTGTCGCGGTAGGCGGACAGGCGCTCCTCGGCCGGGCGGATGCGTTCGTGGGCGAGTTCGACGAGTCGGCCGGCGATGTCGAACAGCGTCTGCTCGGGGTAGTTCACCGCCCAGCGCTCGCGCGCCCAGGCCGCCTCGCTGCGGCTGGCGGTCTCGATCTCGGCCCAGGGATCCTCGGCCGGGCGCCCGGCGGCGAGCGCCCAGGCCCGCCGCTG
>DAOLLE010000248.1:0-5348 GCA_035331205.1 Burkholderiaceae bacterium | reverse complement strand
GCCTGCTGCAGGATCATCCCGGCGATGGTGGCGTTGCGCGTGCCGATGAGCTTGAGCACCGCGATCTCGCGGATCTTGCCCAGCGTCATCGTGTAGATGATGAAGGCCACGATGGCCGCACTCACCACCGCCAGGATGACCAGGAACATGCCGATCTGCCGGGCCGAGGTGGCCACCAGCTTGGCCACCAGGATCTCCTCCATCTGCGCGCGGGTGTAGGCCTCCAGGTGCTTCCAGCGGCGGATCGGCTCGGCCACCGACTCGGGATCCTGCCCCGGCTGCAGCTGCAGCAGCACGGCGTTGACGTTGTGGTTGGCCGCCTGCGCGGCCTGCACCGCCTGCAGCAGGCCGGGCACGCCCGGACGGTTGAACGCTGGGTTGGCGGCGCTGCGCTCGCGCTCGTTCAGGATGGCGTCGTTGTCCTTCAGGAACTGCGCCTCCTGCGCGTCGGCCAGCGGAATGAAGACCATCGGGTCGCCACCGGAGGACACCGTCCGTCGCGTCAGGCCGACCACGGTGTAGACCTGCCGGCGGATGCGCACCCGCTCGCCCAGCGCCACGCCGGTCTTGACGTCGGCCACCGCCTCGTAGTGGCCGCGGGTGATCTGCCGACCCGCCACCAAGTGCAGTGGTGCGCCGGGCTGAGCGGGCGGGAAGGTCTCGTGGCCGACCACCATCGCCCGCACGTCCCGCTCGCCGTCGCCACTCGCGTCGTGGCCGGCGGCGGGCGCAGCGGTCGCAGCGGCATCGAGCCGGCGCACCTGCATCGTCAGGTAGGTGACGTTGGCGGCCCGCGCCACGCCCGCCTGGCTGCGCAGGCTGCGCACCACGTCGTCGCGCAAGCTGGAGGACTCGGCGTAGGGCCCCTGCGTGTCCTGCTGCACCACCCAGAGGTCGGCCGCGCTGTTGCCCAACAGCGCCCGCGCGTCGTCCACCATGCCGCGGTAGACGCCGGCCATCGTCAGCGTCACGCCGATGAGCAGGCCCAGCCCCAGCCCGGTGAGGGCGAAGCGGGCCCAGCCGTGCAGGATGTCCCGCCCAGCGAGGCTGATCATGGCACCGGCCTCCCGGCGCCGGCCAGCAGCGGCGCCACCACCTGGACCCGGGCGCCCGGCTCCAGCGGCTTCTGGCTGTACACCACCACGGTATCGCCCGCCTTGACGCCGGAGAGCAGCTGCACCCGCCCATCCAGGCCGATCGCGCCGCTGCGCACCGGCACGAACACCGGCCGCCCCGCGTCCAGGCGCCAGACGCCCAGCTCGCCGCCCTGGCGCTGCAGCGCCGCATTGGGCACCCAGGGCGAGGCCTGCGTCGCCGGCAGCTGCACCGTCACCTCGGCCAGCTCCCCCACCGTCAGGCCGGCGGGCAGCGCCTCCAGCCGCACCTGCGCCATGCGCTCCTCGGTCACCGCGTCGCCCAGCGGCTCCAGCCGTGCGACCGAGCCGGCCAGCGTCTCGCCGGGTCGGGCGCGCAGCTGCACGCGGGCGGGCTGCCCCAGCGCCAGACCGGCGGCCCGGCCCTGGTCGAAACGCACCTTCAGCCACAGGCTGGCCGGGTCGATCACCCGCAGCACCGCCTGGCCGGCCACCACGGTGGAGCCGGGCTCGGCCTCGCGGCTGGCCACCACGCCATCGGCTGGCGCCAGCAGGCGCAGGCGCTCGCGCTGCTGGACCAGCGCGGCGCGCTCGGCCGCCAGGCGCTGCAGATCCTGACGCGACGCCAGCAGCGAGGCCTCGTTGGCCTGCTGGCCCGCCTCGGCGGAGCGCTGCTCCTGCTGGCGGGCCTCCAGGGCCCCGGCGCTGATGAACTCGCTGGCGCTCAAGTCGGTGTAGCGCCTCAGGTTGGCATCCGCCAGGTCGCGGCGGGCGCGGGCGTCGCGTGCCTGGGCCTCGCTGGCGACCAGCAGGCTGCGACCGCGGGCCAGCGAGGCGTCCAGCCCGGCCAGCCGCTGGTCCAGGTCCACCGGGTCCAACTCGGCCAGCAACTGGCCGGCGCGCACCGGGTCGCCCACATCGACCAGCACCCGGACCACCCGAGCGCTGGCAGTGGGGCCCAGCAGGTGGCTGCGCCGCGCCTCGACCACGCCGATGCCGAACAGCGCCGGCTGCAGCGCCGCGGCCTGCACCTGCTGTACCGACACGCGCACCGGCGCCCAGGGGCCGCTGCGCTGTGCCACCCAGCCCAGCGCGCCCAACAACCCGACCAGCGCCAGCCCGAGGCCGACGCGGCGCTTCCACAACGGAGCCTGGCTCATGACCGACCTCCCAACGCCTGGACGAACAAGTCGAACACCGGCGCGGCGCGCGCCGCAATCTGCGCCGGCTGCCCGGTGATGAGCCCCTGCATCACCAACCCCTGCACGATGCCGATGAAGAGTGTGGCCGCGGCATCCAGGTCCAGCCCCGGCGCGACGGCAGCGCAGGCCCGAGCCTCGGCCAGCCGGGCCAGCAGCAGGCCGTGGTAGCGCCCGAGCAGCCGCCGCACCTGCTGCTTCACCGCGCTGTCACCGGGCTGCTGCAGCTCGTGGAAGATCACCCGCGGCACGCCCGGCTGCTCCGCCACGAAGCCCACATGCGCCATGAACATCGCCCGCAGCGCGGCCAGTGGCGCCCCCGCCTCGGCGGCCATCGCCGCCTCCAGCCGCTGCAGCAGCCGGTTCTCGACCTGCTCGATCGTGGCCACCCAGATCGATTCCTTGGTCGGAAAGTGCTTGAAGAGCGCGCCCTGCGTGAGCCCGAGGGCGGCGGCGATCTCGCCGGTGGTGATCGACGCCGGGCTGCGCTCACCCGCCAGGCTCAGCGCCGCCTCGACGATCGCGAGTTGCCGCTCCTGCGTGGGCAGCCGCGCGGGCGGGTCGGCGCGCAGCGCGCCGGGAGGGGGACCTGAGCTGGACATCGGACGATGGTTAGTAATTGAATACTTACCATCTTAGGCGATGTCGGCCGAATCCGGCTTGCCCATGGAACCCAGCGGGGTATTGGGTGGCGGCATCGGCCTTCAGCAAGGCCCGCCCCCAACCCCTCGTCGAAGCGGTCACCCCCCAACCTCCATCGCCGAGTTCACGATGGCGTCGAAGGCCTCCTGGCTGAGGTACAGGGGGATGTAGCTGCCACCCTGCTGTTGCAGCGTGGCGTAGAACGAGCGCAGGTGGTTGCGCGAGCCGCGCAGCAGGTTCTCGTAGACCGTGCGGATGTCCGCGTTGTCCACCGCGAGCAGGTGCTCGGCGATGTCGCGCATGTCCAGTTCCTCGATCTCGCAGCCCACCTGCAGGGCCTCGATCAGGCCGATGCCGCTGCGGGCCGCCAGTGCGTCGAACAGCGCCTGAAAGGCCGGCGTCGGGAAGACCCCCGTCGCCACCCCGTCCATCGGGTCCGGCACCGCGTAGCGATCGAGCAGGTCCGCCACCGCCGCGGCATGCCGGGTCTCGCTGTTGGCGATCTGGCCGAAGATCGGCAGCGCGGTCCACAGCACGGCGGAGGCGGCATAGACGTCGTGCGCCAGCTGCTCCTCCTCGCGCATCGCGAGCAGGCCATCGCGCTCGGCCTCGGACAGCGCCTCCAGGGGCAGGTTGTTCAGCTGCGCCGCCCCGGCGCCCAGATCGCCCCGCTGTCTCCCTGCTGCGGCGGCCGACGCCGCGGCCCCGCTCGAGCCTCCACCCCCACAGCCGGACAGCGCGGCGAACAGTCCAGCCGCCGTCAGAGCCATCCATCCACGTCGATCGGTCTTCATCGCATCACTCCTGGGTTCGTCCATCGTTCGTCACATCCGAGCGCGCCCGGCCGTGCTCGCGGGAGCGCGGCAGCGTCATTCCGCCTGCAACCGGTCGCGGGTGCGGGTCTGCTCCTGCTGCTGCAGTTCCAGCTGCTCGCGGGCCGTCACCTGGGCCTGTTCCTGCTGCTGCAGCTGCTGGTGCAGCTGGGTCTGGTTGCGCTCCTGCTCCTGCAGCTGTTCCAGCACCCGCTGCTGCGTGACCTCCTGCCTGGCGAGCCGGTCGCGCAGGGTCTGGCGCGTGGGCGTGGTCTGCTGGAGCTGATCGCGGGTGGTCTGTAGCAGACGCTGCTGGGTCTGAACCTGCTCACGGGTCTGGGTGAGCAGCTGGTCCTGGGTGCGCAGCTGGGTGCGGGTCTGGGTCAGCAGCCTGTCCTGCAGCGCAAGCTGCGAGCGGGTTTGGGTCAGGGTCTGCTCCTGCACGCGCAGCGCCTCGCGGGTCTGCATCTGCAGGGTCTGCTTGCTGGTGACCGGCGCGTTGTCCTTGCCGAGTGCGGCCCCAGTCCCCGGACCGGCCCCGGGCGCACCAACGCCCGAGCCACTGCCGGCCCCGGCCCCTCCACCTGCCCCACCACCCGCGCCTGCACCGGCGCCGCCAGCACCGGCCCCGCCGCCACCGGCTGCCAGGCTGGCACCACTGAGAGTCAGCACCGCGGCCAGCAGCCACCACTTGGGATCGAATCGGTTCGTCTTCATCGTTCACTCCTTCACTTCACACGCCAAAACGTTCACCGGCCCTTCCCGCGGCCATGACCGGCACCCAGGCCGCCCGGCCGCCCTCCAGCCGCGGGGCTCTGCGGCCCCGGCGGTGCAGAGGGGGGACGAAGGACCTGCCGGCGCTCGAAGCCCGCACCCCAACCCAGTGGGGCTGCGGGGACGGGCGTCGCTGCCGGCGGGGCCATGGCCTGAGCGGCCACCGCACCCGGGGCACCGGCCCCTGCGGCGTCGGCCGGGCAGGCCACGCTGGCCGGATCGGCCCCGACCGCTCCCGTCCCCGCCAGCAGCAGTGGCAGCAGCCACCGGGCGGGAGGGGAGGAGTGCAGTCGCCACATCGCGGTCCTTTCGTCAGGACCAAGCTTGGCGCCCGGCTGTCACCGGGGCTTGTCCCGCGCGAAGCGGTGGGTGCCAGCGCGCAAGCGTCGGTGACGGCGCGTGGCGCTGCATGTCGATCGGTGTCAGCGCCCGCACAACGGCCCGGGCGACAGAGACACCGGGGGGTATGCAGCGCTAGACTGATCGGATGCAGTCCCCCCAAGGCCCCCGCGTGCTGGTGGTCGACGACGACCCGGCACTGCGCGAGTTGCTGAGCGACTACCTCGGCGCCAGCGGCTTCACCGTCGACGGCGCGGCCGATGGCGTGCAGATGCGTGAGCGCATGGCCGCCGCCTGGCCGGACCTGCTGGTGCTCGACCTGATGCTGCCCGGTGAGGACGGCCTCAGCCTGGCGCGCGACCTGCGCCGCCGCTCGGACCTGCCGATCCTGATGCTCTCGGCCCGCGGCGAGGAGATCGACCGGGTCATCGGCCTGGAGGTCGGCGCCGACGACTACCTGGCCAAGCCCTTCGGCCCGCGCGAGCTGC
>DAOLLE010000247.1:0-5417 GCA_035331205.1 Burkholderiaceae bacterium | reverse complement strand
GTCCGATGCGGCGCTGCCGGGCGCCGGCACCGAGGCCGCCGCCAGGGGCGGGGCATCGACCTTGGCCTCGGTCGCACGCGAGGGCACGGTCGTGACCTGCGGCGGCGGCAGGGCCGGACCGAAGCCGCCATCGGTGCTGGCACAGCCTGCGAGCAGGCTGATCGCCAGAGCGGCCCAGGCGCGCACGGGTGGCGTCAGGAGGGTGGGGGGTTCGGGGCGCTCACGCCGTGCGGGTCGCGGGGGCAAGGTCATCGGAACTCGTTCTTCCAGGCACGGATCGCGGTGAACACCGCGACCGGGTCGTCCGATGCGGCCCCGCGCGTCCGGGCGGCTGCACGCACGGACTGCTGCGAGCAACGCAGGAACGGATTGATCGCCTGCTCGAGCAGCAAGGTGCTCGGCAGGGTGGGCTGGTCCGCGGCACGCAGCGCTTCGCAATGGGCCTGGTGACGCTGGACCTCGGCGTTGTCGGGCTCGACCGCCGCGGCAAAACGCAGGTTGGACAGCGTGTATTCGTGGGCGCAACAGACCCGGGTGTCGCCGGGCAGGGCCGCCAGGCGGCACAGCGAGGCGTGCATCTGTGCCGGCGTGCCTTCGAACACCCGGCCGCATCCGGCACTGAAGAGCGTGTCGCCGCAAAAGATCAGGCCCGGCTCGCCCGGTCTGCGGTTCCCCGGCAGGTGATAGGCCACGTGACCGGCGGTGTGGCCGGGCGTTTCGAGGACCTGGAAGCTCAGCCCGAGCAGGTCGATGGCCTCACCATCACGCACCCGGGTGACCGGCACGCCGGGCTCGAAGGCCAGCCGCTCCTGCGAAGGGCCCCAGATCGGCACGGTGCCGAAGTGTTCCAGCAGCGCCTCGACGCCGCCGATGTGATCGCCATGGTGATGCGTCACTAGAATGCCGGCCAGGGCCAGCGATCGCTCGCCCAACGCGGCAATGACGGGCTCGCCCTGGGCTGGATCCACCACAACGGCCGCGCGGTCGTCGTGCAGGAGCCAGATGTAGTTGTCGGCGAATGCGGGCAGTGCAACCAGTTTCATGACGCAACCTCCCGGCATTATAGATTCCGACCCCTGGCTGCCCTGCCGATTCGGCCGCTATGTCCAGGACTGGGAGCAGACCCAGCTCGATCGGCTGGTGGCCGATGTCTTCGGCTTTCATGCGCTGCAGCTCGGCTGGCCCGCGCTGCAAGCGCTGCGGGCCAACCGCATGCCGCACCGCTGGCTGCTCGACGCTCGCGAGCCCGCCGACCCCACGCTTCGCCCGCCACCCGGGCTGCTGCTGCGCAACGCGGCGGCCCCGCTGGGTGAGCCGCTGCCGGTCAGCGTGCTGGCGGATTTCGACGCGCTGCCCTTTCCGTCGCAGAGCCTCGACCTGGTCGTGCTGCCGCACACCCTGGAGATCGCGTCCGACCCCCACGGCACCCTGCGCGAGGTCGAGCGGGTGCTGATGCCCGAGGGCCGGGTGGTGGTGGTGGGATACAACCCTGCCAGCCTGCTCGGGCTGCGGCACCGGGCCGAGCCCCTGCTGCAGCGGCTCGGACACAGCGAGCCCCGCATGCCGCCGCGCGGCGAGCTGATCGGCTGGCGCCGGCTGCGCGACTGGCTGCGCCTGCTCGGCTTCGAGATCGAGCAGGGCCGCTTCGGCTGCTACCGCCCGCCGCTGGCCTCGGCGCGCTGGCTGGAGCGCCACGCCTGGATGGACGACACCGGCGCGCGCTGGTGGCCGGTGCTGGGCTCGGCCTATGTGCTGCAGGCGGTCAAGCGCGTGCGCGGCATGCGTCTGATCGGGGCGGGCTGGAAACGCCCGCGCAGTGCCAGCGCCGCCCCGGCGGTGGTTGGGCAGCACCGCACCGGCCGCGACCCCTCGGCGCGCTGATTCGGGGCCGCCGAACCCTGCCTGTCTAATCGCTTCGACCTCGGTTTCCCTCCTCTCAGGTTCCCCATTCATGACCGCCCCCGTGCCACCTACTCCTGCCCCATTGAGCCCCGCCAAGCCCGCCCGGCTGCCGATCCAGCGCCCGCAGGTGGTCGTCTACACCGACGGCGCCTGCAAGGGCAACCCCGGACCGGGCGGCTGGGGCGTTTGGCTGCGCAGTGGCGAGCACAGCAAGGAGCTCTGGGGCGGCGAGCGCCACACCACCAACAACCGCATGGAGATGATGGCGGTCATCGAGGCGCTGGCCAGCCTTAAGCGCAGCTGCGACATCCAGCTCTTTACCGACAGCGCCTACGTCCAGAACGGCATCACCAGCTGGATCCACGGCTGGAAGAAGCGCGGCTGGAAGACCGCCGACGGCAAGCCAGTCAAGAACGTCGAGCTCTGGCAGCGCATCGACGCGCTGGCGCAGCTGCACAGCGTCGACTGGCGCTGGGTCAAGGGCCACGCCGGCGATCCCGGCAACGAGAAAGCCGATGAGCTGGCCAACCGCGGCGTGGCGGAAGCGATGCGGAGCTGATCCGCGTCAGGCCACGGCGAGCCGAGTGTGGCGCACGACCGACGTCGGGTTGACATCAGGCTGACTCGAGGCGCGTTTCGGACAGAATTCACGCCTTTCCAGTCTCCTGGCCCGACGTCGTCGGTTCGCACCCGGAAAGGATCCCCGACCCATGAAGCCCCTGAAGTCCCTGGCCCGCGGCCTTGTCGCTGCCGCCGCGCTGATCGGCCTGGCCGCCGGCGTGCAGGCCCGTTCGATCGACGAGATCAAGAAGGATGGCAAGATCAACGTGGCCACCGAAGGCCAGTTCGCGCCCTTCAACTACTTCCAGGGCGCCAAGCTGACCGGCTTCGAGATCGACGTGGCCGAGGCGCTGGCCAACAAGATGGGCCTGAAGATCGAGTGGAAGGCGCTGAGCTTCGACGCCCTGCTCACCGGCTTGCGCCAGGACCGCTGGGACATGGTGATCGCCTCGCACGGCATCACCGAGGAGCGCGCCAAGGCGGTGACCTTCACCGAGCCGCACTACTGCTCGGGCGGCGTGATCATCGCCAAGGATGCCAATGTGCGCACCGCCAAGGACCTGGCGGGCAAGGTGATCGCGGTGCAGACCGGCACCAGCTACCTCGAAAACGTCAAGAAGGTGGCCGCGGTCAAGGAGATCAAGAACTTCCCGCAGGACACCGACGCGCGCGCCGCGCTGGTCAGTGGCCGCGTCGATGCCTGGGTGACCGACAAGTTCGTGGCCCTGAACTCGCTCAAGGCCAGCCCGGACGCGGGCATGAAGATGGGCGAGTTCCTGTTCATCGAGCGCATCGCCTCCGCGGTGGCCAAGGGCAACACCGGCCTGGCCGCCGAGATCAACAAGGCGCTGGCGGCCATCCAGGCCGACGGCAGCTATGCGACGATCTCGAAGAAGTGGTTCGGCGAGGACATTCGCTGCAAGTGATCCCCTGAGGCGCTTCCGGTGGTGACCCCACCGGTGCGCCCGTGGCCGGCCGCGGCGCAGGACCTGCACCCGCGCTGGCTCCCCGTCCGTGGCACGGCGGCCCCACCCGGGCCTGCGTGTTTTCCCGAGTCGTACTGCAAGGCAAACCCGTGCTGGATCGCTTCCTGTTGGGCATCTATGCTCTTTGGCCGACCGCCTGGTCGCGCCAGCGCAAGAGCAGCGCGACGATGCTCACGTCGTCGCTGCTGCTGATCGCGATCCTCTGGACGATCGCGATCCCGCTGTCCTGGGCGCCCGAGCCCATCGGCAACAACGCGGCCCTGTTCGCCCAGGGCACGCGCATGACGGTCGAGCTGACGATCGTCGCCGGCCTGGCCGGTGTGGTGCTGGGCCTGCTGGCCGCATTGGGCAAGACCTCGCGCCTGCCGCCGCTGCGCTGGCTGGCGAGCTTCTACATCTGGGTGATGCGCGGCACGCCGCTGCTGGTGCAGGTGCTGGCGGTGTATTTCGCGCTGCCCGAGCTGCACCCTGTCCTGCGCATGGAGGAGTTCACCGCCGCCTGCGTGGCGCTGGCGCTCAACGTCGGGGCCTACAACGCCGAGGCGATCCGCTCGGGCCTGCAGGCGGTGCCCAAGGGCCAGATCGAGGCGGCCAAGGCGCTGGGCCTGTCGCGCTGGCACACCTTCATCGACATCACCTTCCCGCAGGCCTTCAAGATCGCGCTGCCGCCGCTGGTCAACAACATCGTCGCACTGCTCAAGGACTCGTCGCTGGCCTTCACGATCGGCGTGGTCGAGCTGACCAACGCCGGTTCGCAGGTCAAGAGCACCTCCTTCCAGGCCGTGCCGGTGTTCATCGCCACCGCCATCATCTACCTCGTGCTCACCACCGTGATGACGCAGTTTTCCGACGCCGTGGAGCGCCGCTTCGACATCGAAGGCAAGCTCGGATGAGCGCCGCTCCAAACGCTCCGGGCGCCGGGGCCGCCTTCATCAGCGTTGAAGGCGTCAACAAGCACTTCGGCAGCCACCACGTGCTCAAGGACGTCAGCACGCAGTTCAACGCCGGCGAGGTCACCGTGATCCTGGGCGCCTCCGGTTCGGGCAAGAGCACGCTGCTGCGCATGCTCAACCGGCTGGAGACGCACGACAGCGGGCGCATCGTGGTCGACGGCATCGAGGTCAACGACGACGCCCGGCAGCTCGAGCGCCTGCGTGCCGAAGTGGGCATGGTGTTCCAGCAGTTCAACCTCTTCCCGCACCTCACCGTGCTGGAGAACGTGGCGCTGGCGCCGCGGCGCGTGCGCGGGCTCAGCCGCAGCGAGGCCGAGGCCCGGGCCAAGGAGCTGATCGAGCGCGTCGGCCTGGCCGCGCACATGCACAAGCACCCCTTCCAGCTCTCGGGCGGCCAGCAGCAGCGCGTGGCGATCGCGCGCAGCCTGGCGATGCAGCCCAAGGTCATGCTTTTCGACGAGCCCACCTCCGCCCTCGACCCCGAGATGGTCAAGGAGGTGCTCGACGTGATGAAGGCGCTGGCCCGCAGCGGCATGACCATGCTGGTGGTCACGCACGAGATGGGCTTTGCCCGCGAGGTCTCCGACCGCGTGCTTTTCATCGACCAGGGCCGCATCGCCGCCGACGCGCCGCCCGAGGTCTTCTTCGGCGCCCAGGACAACGAGCGCATCCGCGCCTTCCTGGGCCGCATCCTGCATTGACGCGCGCCGCTGACAGCCCCGCTGATCGCCCCGCTGACCGCGCCGCCCCCCTTCCGCTTTCCTCCGACGGTTCCACAAGGAGATTTCACCGATGACCTTCCGCCCCACGATGACCGCCCTGGCCGCGGCCGCGCTGCTGAGCGCCATGGCGCCCGCTTTCGCCCAGTCCAACGCCGGGCTCGACGAGATGCGCGAGGAGCTGCGCAAGCTGCGCGCGGAGATCGAGACGCTGAAGAAGGAAAAGTCCGCCGCCGGCCTGAGCGACCGCGTCGACGCGCTGGAGATCAAGTCCAAGGACGCGGTGGTCGCCGGTG
>DAOLLE010000246.1:0-5430 GCA_035331205.1 Burkholderiaceae bacterium | reverse complement strand
CCGACGCCGGCAGCATGGGCGTGGTGCACGGCCAGGCGCTGGCCGAGGAGGCCGACCGCTTCCAGGAGGCCGGCCTAGGCGCCGACGCCGTGCTGCGCGCCGCCACCAGCGCAGCGCGCCGGCACTTCGGCCTGCCGCAGCCGCGGCTGGCGGTGGGGGCACCCTGGGAAGCCGTGGCGCTGGCGGCGTCTCCATTCCGGACGGAGAAGCTGGCGCAGGCGCTGGGGCGGGTGGAGGGCATCTGGTTGGCACCGCCCTGAGCACGTGGTTCCGCGGTGAACCCGGTCGAGATCCGAACAGTAATTCACTCGACCAAAGGGCATGACACTGGAAAATAGTTGCGACTTTCTTCCAGACTCCTATCATTTGGTCGAATGAAGCGCTATCTGGATGATCGGGTACTGGCCGACTTGCCACGCAAGCTGGTGATCCTCACCGGGCCGCGACAGGTCGGCAAAACGACCCTCGCTCGCCAGCTGATGGCCGACCAGCCGGCGTCTCAGTACCTCAACTGGGATGTGCTGGCCGACCGGGCCGTCCTGCAGCGCCAGAGCTGGAACCCGCGTGCGCCGCTGTTGGTGTTCGATGAAGTCCACAAGATGCCGGGCTGGAAGGCCTGGCTCAAGGGCGTTGCCGACAGCCGGACAGCGTCCACCGAAGGGACGGGGCTGCGGCCGCAGGTACTGGTCACCGGCAGCGCCCGCATGGACACCTTCCGGCAGGCTGGGGACTCTCTGGCCGGGCGCTATTTCGCGCTGCGCCTGCACCCGATTTCGGTGCGGGAATGGTGCGACCACCATCGGCCGGGTGACGACCCCGACGACGTCCTGATGCACCTGATGCGCCGGGGCGGCTTCCCCGAACCCTGCCTGGCCCCCAGTGAAGCCGACGCAGCCCGCTGGCGCCAGCAGGTCTTCACCGACCTGATCCGGGAGGACGTGCTGGAGTTTTCCCGCCTGCAGGAAATCGGCACGATGCGCCTCTTCGTCGAGTTGCTGCGCGAGCGCGTCGGCTCGCCCTTGTCCCTCGCCTCCATCGCCCGTGACCTGGCAGTCTCGCCGACCACCTTGAAGCGCTACCTGGACATCCTGGAAGCGCTCTACATCGTCTTCACCGTCACCCCCTGGCACCACAACATCGCCCGCTCACTGCTGCAGCAACCCAAGGTCTACTTTTTCGACACCGGTGCCGTGCGGGGCGACGATGGCCTGCGCTTCGAAAATGCAGTGGCCGCGATGCTGCTCAAGCACGCCCAGCACCTGCAGGACACCCAGGGCCGCGCCGTCGCGCTGCACTACCTGCGCACCAAGGACGGCGCCGAGGTCGACTTCGCGCTCAGCGAAGCGGGACGACCCACCCTGCTGCTGGAATGCAAGTGGTCCGATGCCAGGCCACATCGGGCACTGAAACGCTTCGCCGAGCAGCTCGCCCCGGTCGACGCGGTGCAGCTGGTCGCCCAGCTCCGCCAGCCTGAGTGGCGCGATGGCCTGCAGATCACCCAGGCCGGGGCCTGGCTTCAGCAGCTCTCGGCCTGACCCGGACCGCTCGGCCGGTAGATCCTGCTGCTCAGCGCGCCAAGGCAAGCTTGGCGGGCTTCTCGGATTTCTCGGGCTTGGCAGGGGGTGGCGCAGCGTCGCCCGTATCGCTCTTGTTCACCGACACCAGCACCGCCAGCTCCCCGGCGGGGCGGACGTAGGCCATCTTTTCGACCGGCTGCTTGGTGATCGGGTGAATGCCGCGGAACTCCACCCAGCCGCCGCCGGCTGCCGCGGTGGCCAGCGTCCGGCGGCTCAGGTCGGCGATGTCCACGCCCGGCGCGGCCACCGCCGGCTTGTTCGCCTTGGTCGGGTCGGCACCGAAAGCCAGGAAGTGGTGCCGTGCGTCGAGCACGATGACGAAGAGGTCGCGGTCGATGAAGCCGCCCTTCGGATCGTGGAAGCGCCGCACCGCAGCGTCCAGGCCTTCGCGCTGGACGGCCACCGCCGCGCGCTCGCAGAGCTCGCGGGCCTCGTCGGCGCAGCCCTGGCGCAGGCGCATCCAGGCCACGCCGGCGCGCAGCTTCTCCGCCTGGCCGCGCAGGCGCTCGGCCGAGCGGGCTGAGTCGTCGACCAGGATGACGTTGCGCTGGGTCAGCTGGTCGATGTGGCTCACCGCCTCGGACAGGGCCTGCAGGCCCTGGTTCTGGGTGCTGTTGGTGGCGGCAACCTGCTGCACCCGCTGCGCCACCTGCCGCACGCCGGCCACCATCTCCTGCAGCCGGGACTGGGTCACCTCGATGCGGGCCACGCCGGCACTGACCTCCTGCGCCGAGCCTTCGATCAGCCGCTTGACGTCGGCCGCCGCCGCCGCGGTGCGCTGCGCCAGCACCCGCACCTCGCCGGCCACGACGGCAAAGCCGCGCCCACTCTCGCCCGCCCGCGCGGCCTCGACCGCCGCGTTGAGCGCGAGGATGTTGGTCTGGAAGGCGATGCCGTCGATCGCGCCGATGATCTGGCTCATCTGGCGGGAGCGCTCGTCGATGCGCTGCACCGCGCCCACCGCCTCGGTCACCGCAGCGATGCCGCTTTCGGCATGGGCCTGCAGCTCACGCGCCAGTCGATCGGCCTCGCTCGCGTCGGCGGCGTTGCGCTGCACCGATTCGAGCAGGTCGGCCACATTGGCGGTGGTCTGCTCGACCCCGGCGGCCTGCTCCTCGGTGCGCGAGGAGAGGTCCCGCGAGGCCTGGGCCATCTGCTCGCCGGCCATCGCGACCAGTTGCGCCTCGCTGCGGATATCGGCCACCAGGCGCGACAGGGTGCGTTTCATCCCCTCGACCTGTTGCACCGCGTCCGCCAGGGCACCGGCCGAGCGGGCATCGGTGGGGTGGGCCAGGTCGCCCTTCTCGACCAGCGCCAGGCTGTGCCGCAGCACCGACACCGCCTGCATCTGCTCCATCGTGTGCCAGGCCCAGAAGTAGGTCCAGACCAGCAGCGCCGCGCCGAATGCCCGCGCGGGCAGCAGATCGGCCAGGGCCAGGCCGATGCCGCTGAAGATCAGCAGCGAGAGCAGCGCGCGGCGCTGGGCCGGCGAGGTCCAGCCGAACATCGACCGGGCGGGCAACCAGACCCAGGCAGGCAGGGGCAGCATCGACACGTCTCCACGAGTGGGCACCGCCTGGGCCGGCAGGGCCCGAGCGGGACAGGGCGACAGTCTGTGGTCAGTGCCGAAGCCGCAGCGCCCGGAGTTGCACCGGGAAGCCGGCGCAATCCGGAGACAGGGGGCTTACCCGCCCGTCAGGCCACCCGTCAGGCCGCCGATCCGGCAGGCGTCGCGCTGCCCGCCACCTGCTGGGCCGCCCGCTCCGCCGCCCGCTCTGCCGTCACCAGCCGGTCGATGATGCGCCGCGCGTGCGCCCCACCGGCGTCGATGTTCAGCGTCATCAGCCGGCGCTCGGGCCAGCGCAGCAGGTTGGACTGCTGGCGCTCCAGCATCTCGCGGTCCTCGGCGAAGATGCGGCCCTGGCCCTCGCGGATCTGGGCGGTCAGCTCGGCATCGCCGGGCTTGAAGCGCCGGGCCATGCCCCAGAAGTACCAGATCGAGGTCTCCGTCTCGGGCGTGATGAAGTCCACCACGGTGCTGGCGGTCTTGAACTCCGGCGCGGCCTGGTAGCCGCCGTGGCCGGCGATGGCCACGCCCACGTCGATCATCACGTGGCTGGGCGGGCTGAAACGGCAGACCTGCCAGCGGTCCACCGTCTGCGTGGGGTCCATGCCGTTCATGCGCATCGCCATCTGCCAGAACGGCGGCGCCTGGATCCCGCTCATGTGGCGCTGGGTGATCACCGTGTCGCCCTCGCGGTGGGTTTCGCAGGGCGTCTCGTCGATTTCGGGCTGGCCGATGCTGGTGGCGTGCACGTAGGTCTCGTGCGTCAGGTCCATCAGGTTGTCGACCATCAGGCGGTAGTCGCAGGCGATGTGGTACAGCCCGCCGCCGTAGGCCCACTCGGGATTGCCGGACCATTCGAAGTCGGGGATCGCCGCCTGGTCGGCCTTCTCTGCCTCGCCCGGCCAGACCCAGATGAAGCCGTGCCGCTCGGCGCAAGGGAAGCGGCGCACCGGCGCGAAGCGCTCCACCGTCTGCCCCGGCATCGCCACCGTGCGGCCCTCGCAGCCCATCGTCAGGCCGTGGTAGCCGCAGACCAGCTGGCCCTCGCAGACGCGCCCCAGCGACAGCGGCGCGCCGCGGTGCGGGCAGAAATCCTCCAGCGCGGTGGCTTCGCCCTGCGCATTGCGGTAGAACACCAGCCGTTCCCCGCAGATCGTGCGGCCCAGCGGCTTGGCGCTGGCGATCTCGTCGGGCGTGCAGGCCACGTACCAGGCATTTTTCGGGAACATGGGCTCAGTCTCCTTGCTACATTGGATCCAATTTTAGGCATGAAAAAGCGACCGAGGGAAACTTGATGGCACCTTTGGATCCAGATCTGACAGCAGGGCCTTCTGCCGACGCGGAGGAACCGGCCGAGCCCGACGAGGCCAGCGGCGCCGAGTCGCTCAGCCTGGTCGCCACGCTGCGCCGGCAGATCATCGACGGGCACTACCCCGCCGGCGCGCGGCTGGCCGAAATCCCGGTGGCCGAGGCGCTGGGCGTCTCGCGCACCCCCGTGCGGCTGGCCTTTCGCACCCTGGAGCAGGAGGGGCTGCTCGAGCGCAGCGGCAAGCGCGGCTTCGCGGTGCGGGCCTTCTCCGAGGCCGACGTGCTCTGCGCGCTGGAGGTCCGCGGCGTGCTCGAGGGCCTGGCCGCGCGCCGCCTGGCCGAGCGCGGTGTGCCGCCCGAGGTGGCCACCGAGCTGCAGGCCGCGCTGGCCGAGGGCGCGGCGGTGCTCGCCAAGGGCCACCTGACCGAGGAGGACATCGGCCGCTGGAGCCGCCTCAACGAGCGCTTCCACCGCGCCATCGTCGAGGCCGCCGGCAGCCGCGTGGTGGCCGACGCCATCGCCCGCAACAACCATCTGCCCTTTGCCTCGGCCGACTCGCTGGTGATCGACCGCCACGCCCTGGCCGCCGAGTACCGCAAGCTGCAGCTGGCGCAGATGCAGCACCAGCTCATCGTCGAGGCGCTGGCGCAGCACGAATCCGCCCGCGTCGAGGGCCTGATGCGCGAGCACGCCTACATCGCGCTGCGCTACGGCAAGCTCTTCGGCGTCGAGGTGCGCATCGGCCTGCCGCCGAGCGGGCCCACCGCCGGATCGGGCCGCCCGGCCTGACCCCGCGCACTCACTCCGGCGCCAGCGTCGACAGCACGCCCGACGACGGGCGGTTGTTCGTGGGCGGCGGGGCAGGCGCTGGAGCGGGCGCCGGCAATGGCGACGGTGAAGGCAGCGGCCGGGTCTCCACCGGCGCCGGCCCCCGCGCGGGCCCGAGGTGTGCACGGGCAACGTGTCGATGCGGCGCG
>DAOLLE010000245.1:0-5438 GCA_035331205.1 Burkholderiaceae bacterium | reverse complement strand
CGGCGCGCCGGGCGCCGGGTGCGCCCTTGCCGCCCTTCGCCTGGTCGCGGTCCTCGCGCAGCGCCAGCTGGGCCAGGCGCCAGACCACCGAGCGGGCCAGCCACAGCGGCACCGGGTTGGCCGGGGCGGGCGCGGGATCGCTGGCCTGGTGCTCGGCCCAGAGCGCCTCGAACAGCGCCTGCAGCCGCTCCACCTCCACGCCGTCGGGCGCGGGGCTGAGGCTGCGCGGGCGGGCGAACAGCGTCTGCAGCGCCTCGCCGACGCCGCCGTGCCCCGGGGCCTCGCCCTCGGTCAGGCGGGTGGCGTTGACGGTGAAGACGTGGCCGTCGCTGCCGGGCGAGAAGCTGAAGGCGTGCGCCACCCCCGGGGGGACCACCAGGGCGCAGGGGCCGCCCACCGAGACGCGGGTTTCGTCCAACATGGCCGCCACGTGGCCGGTGCGCAGCCAGAGCACCTGGTGCAAACCCTGATGCACATGGGCGTCGATTTCCCAGTCGTACAGGCGGCTGCGCGAGTCGATGGATTCGATGTGCAACAGCAGGGCACCAGGGCCACTCGGCGCCTCGCCATAGAGGGTGAAGGCCGGCAGGCGATCGGGCGCACGGCGCAGGCGGGCGCTGGGGGCAGCGGGGATGGACGAACGGGCCACGTCAGTCATGCTACGTCAAAAGTGCAAGTTCTCGGCCCCTTCCGTCCACTGCGCCGAAGCTTGACCTTCCGCAAGAATTCGTCCCACACCGCAGCGCCTCACCGGCTGCACATTCCCACCCCGAGCGCAGGAGACACGCCATGAGCCTCGGCCAGTTCCACTTCGACCCGTACTCGCCGGCCATCGATGCCGACCCCTTCCCGTACTACAAGCGGCTGCGCGACGAATCGCCCTGCTTCTGGAGCGAGGAGGCGCAGATGTGGATCCTCTCGCGCTACGCCGACATCGTCAGCGCCGGCCAGGACTGGCAGACCTACTCGTCGGCCTCGGGCAACCTGATGACCGAACTGCCCGGGCGCGCCGGTGCCACGCTGGGCAGCTCGGACCCCCCGAAGCACGACCGCCTGCGCGGCCTGATCCAGCACGCCTTCATGAAGCGCAACCTGATGGCGCTGGAGGAGCCGATCCGCGACGTGGCCCGCAGCGTCTTCGGCCAGCTCCAGGGCGTCAACACCTTCGACTTCAAGGACGTCTCCTCACAGTTCACCGTCAAGGTGCTGATGGCCGCGCTCGGCCTGCCGATGGGCGACGAGGCCATCGTCGACGAGCAGATCGTGCGCGACAACGCGGTGATGATGGTGCAGAGCGACTCGCGCACCCGCACCAAGGGCCCCGAGCACATCGCCGCCTACAACTGGATGCAGGAGTACGCCGGCAAGGTCATCGCGATGCGCCGCGCCGAGCCGCGCAACGACCTGATCAGCAACTTCGCGCTGGCCGAGATCGACGGCGACCGCCTGGACGACCGCGAGGTGCTGCTGACCACCACCACGCTGATCATGGCGGGCGTGGAGTCGCTGGGCGGCTTCATGATGATGTTCGCCTACAACCTGGCCACCCACGGCGACGCCCGCCGCGCCGTGGTCGCCAACCCGGAACTGCTGCCCGACGCGATCGAGGAGAGCCTGCGCTTCAACACCTCGGCGCAGCGCTTCCGCCGCCGCCTGATGAAGGACGTCTCCCTGCATGGCCAGACCATGAAGGAAGGCGACTTCGTCTGCCTGGCCTACGGCAGCGGCAACCGCGACGAGCGCCAGTACCCGAACCCGGACGCCTACGACATCACCCGCAAGCCGCGCGGCCACCTCGGCTTCGGCGGCGGCGTGCACGCCTGCCTGGGCACCGCGATCGCCCGCCTGGCGGTGAAGATCGCCTTCGACGAGTTCCACAAGGTCGTGCCCAACTACGCCCGCGTGGCCGACCAGCTCGCCTGGATGCCCTCGTCCACCTTCCGCAGCCCGCTGGTGCTGGATCTGGCGGTGCAGTAACCTGCGCAGCTGAGCCTCACGGCCTGCTTCGGCGGCCCCGGCACCTTCTGGGTGAGCGGGGCCGCAGCCTCGTCCGGGGCCCCCTTTCATTCCCAGAACCCATCCCCCATCCGGTCCACCATGCCCACCATCACCTTCATCGAAGCCAACGGCCAATCCACCTCCATCGACGTCCAGGAAGGCTGGAGCCTGATGCAGGCCGCCACCGCCAACGGCGTGGAAGGCATCCTCGGCGAGTGCGGCGGCTCCTGCGCCTGCGCCACCTGCCACTGCTACGTCGACGACCTGATGGCCAAGGTGCTGGCCGCGCCGTCGCAGGGCGAGCTGGACATGCTGGACAACGTCGCCGATGAGCGCCGCCCGAACAGCCGCCTGGCCTGCCAGATCAAGGCCAGCGCCGCGATGGACGGCGCCACCGTCCGCCTGCCGGCCACGCAGGAATAAGCCGAGATCATGGACAGCGGCCACATCGTCATTGTTGGAGCGGGGCAAGCCGGCACCCAGACCGCCGAGGCGCTGCGCAGCGGCGGCTACACCGGCGCCATCACGATGCTCGGCGACGAGCCCCACGGCCCCTACCACCGCCCGCCGCTGTCCAAGGCCTGGCTGGCCGGTGACATCGGCGAGGCCCAGCTGGTGATGCGCGCACCCGAGATGCTCGCCAAGAAGGGCATCACGCTGCGCACCGGCGTGAAGGTGGAAGCCATCGACCGCGCCGCGCAGCAGGTCCGGCTGGCCGGCGGCGAGACGCTGGCCTACACCGGCCTGGTGCTCGCCACCGGTTCCACCCCGCGCAGCTTGCCGCTGCCGGGCATCACCGCGCCCAACGTGCTGCCGCTGCGCAGCAAGGACGACGCCAGCGCCATCGCCGCGCGCCTGGTCAGCTGCGCCGAGCGCAGCCTGCCGGTGCTGGTGATCGGCGGCGGCTTCATCGGCCTGGAAGTGGCCGCCACCGCCCGCAAGAAGGGCCTGGCCGTCACCGTCCTGGAGGCCGCCCCGCGCCTGCTCGGCCGCGTGCTCGCGCCGCTGCTGTCCGACTGGTACGCCGCGCTGCACCGCGCGCACGGCGTGAACCTGGTGCTGGATGCGCGCATCGCCGCCATCGAAACGGACGCCTCCGGCGAGGCCTGCGCCGTCCAGATGGCCGACGGCAGCCGCCACCCCTGCGGCCTGGTGGTGCTGGGTGTGGGCGTGGCCGCCAACGACCAGCTCGCCGCCGCCGCCGCCGGCCTGGCCTGCGACCGCGGCATCGTGGTGGACGACTGCACCCGCACCGCCGACCCGCTGATCGTCGCGGCCGGCGACTGCACCGCGCGCCAACTCGCCGACGGCGGCCTGCTGCGGCTGGAGTCGGTGCAAAACGCCACCGAACAGGGCAAGTCCGCCGCGGCCGCCCTGCTCGGCCAGCCCCGGCCGTTCACCGCGACGCCCTGGTTCTGGAGCGACCAGTACGACAAGAAGCTGCAGATGGCCGGCCTCTCGGGCGGCGCCGACGCCTGGGCCGTCCGGGGTGACATGGCCGCAGGGGCGTCGTTCTCGATCTACCACTTCCGCGCCGGCACGCTGGTCGGCGTCGACTCGGTCAACGCCGCCAAGGACCACCTGCAGGCGCGCAAGCTGCTCGACGCGGGTGTCAGCCCGACGCCGGAGCAGGCAGCGGATGCGGCGTTTGACCTGGGATCGCTGATTCCGAAGGGGTGAGCTGCCCCGCGGCTCAGGTGGCGTGGCCGGTGTAGCGACTGTTCGGCTCCGCCACCACCAGGCCTTCGGCCGTCATCGGCGCGTCGTCGCCACGCAGGACGACGCGGCCGTCTTCCCAATGCACCGCGTAGTGGCCCAGCCGGCGCTTGCGTTCGAGTTCTTCCGCAGCGGCACGCCGCATCGCGTCCAGGATCTGGTCGGTGGTCGGAATCGGGGGAAGCGAACTCTTCGGCACTGTGTCGCTCATCGCTGCGACTCCTGTTGGATCAGCCGGTAGTGTGCGTCATGCTGCACCGTCCGTGTACCGGCGATCTGCTCGAAGATGAGTGTGAACGCCCCGTTGGCGTTCATGACGCAGCGGGTGTGGTCCGCCGCATCGCTGTACGGCCCCAACACGTTGGCCAGACTGCGCGGGAAGCGCCGCTCGATGTCGCGCAGCGGGATGCCGTGCCCGCCATGCGCCACCCGCTCCGCGACCCGTTGACGGGACACTTCGACGCTGGGCAACGCCAAGTAGATCAATTCGACCCGCCAGCCCTCGACGCGCAGGCGCTGCATCAACGCCAAGTGGCCACGGCCCGCCAGCGTCGTCTCGAAGGCGAAATCCTCCCGCGCCGAAACAGCGGGGCCTCGATCTGGCGCAGAAAGATGCGGCTGGCTGCGAGCAGCTGCGTCTGCGGCGCCAGCGGCGCCAGGCCGGCCGCAATCAAATCGGCGTTGATGAAGCGCCGGCAGCCGGCCACCTGGGGCAGATAGCGCAGCGCAAAGGTGGTCTTGCCGGCGCCGTTCGGCCCGGCGATCACCCAGCAGATCGGCTGGGGGCCCCGAATTGCCACGTCTGCCATCATCGAAAGCCCCGATCCATGTGTCCGACAATGCCTGTCCTTTCGACACCCGCGGCGGCGACGCAGTCGAGCAGGACAAGCAGCCTTGCCGTGGGGCTGGCGAAGCATCGTGACATCAGAACCTGGCTCATGATTGGATAGGCTTTGCCGTGCCTTGTCCCTCTGGTGGGTGGCCACGATTTCAGCACAGCCGCCGCAGAACGCCCACGACCCGGGCGAGCCGCCCTTGTGTCGCCAGCAGCCGCCCCCATCTTGGGAAGCACAGGAGGGCCTCGTGCCATGACCCAGTCGCTCATCACCGCCACCGACGTTCCCGACCGCCTGCAGCGGACGATGCACATCGTCTACGGCCTGCACGCGCTGGGGCTGGTCATCGGCGCCTTCGGCGCGGCCAGCGTGGTGGGCTCGTTCCTCTTCGGCTGGCCCTCGATCATCGCGGTGATCCTGAGCTACCTGAAGCGCGACGAGGCCCGCGGCACCTGGCTGGAGTCGCACTTCGCCTGGTCGATCCGCACCTTCTGGCTCGCGCTGGGCTGGGCAGCGGCGGTGACACTGGTGTCGATCCCGCTGGCCATCGTGCTGGTGGGCATCGCGACCTGGGTGGTCGGCCTGTTCGTGCTCGGCCTGTGGGCGATCTACCGCGTCGCGCGCGGCTGGCTGCGCCTGAAGGACGGCCTGCCGATGCCGCAGCCGGCCGCCTGATCGCCGCACCGACAATCGGGGCATGCCGATGCCCCTCCGTCCCGTTGCCCCTGCCAGAACAAGTGCAGCCTTCGCCGCGCTGACGCTGCTGGCAGCCTGCTCGACCGCGCCGGTCAATGCGCCGACCCCACCGGGCAGCCCGCCGGCCGGCAGTCCTGCGCCTGCACCGGCCCCCGCGCCGACGCTGCAGCCCGAGCCGTCACTGCCGCCCGG
>DAOLLE010000244.1:0-5461 GCA_035331205.1 Burkholderiaceae bacterium | reverse complement strand
GTTCGGGCTGTGGAGCTTCCTGCGCCAGTTCATGTACACCAAGTTCATCGTCGTGGTGGACGACGACGTGGACATCCGCAGCTGGCAGGAGGTGATCTGGGCGATCACCACCCGCATGGACCCGGTGCGCGACACCACCCTGGTCGAGCATACGCCGATCGATTACCTCGACTTCGCCTCCCCGGTCTCCGGTCTGGGCGGCAAGATGGGGCTGGACGCCACCCACAAGTGGCCCGGCGAGACCCACCGGGAGTGGGGCCGGGCGATCACGATGGAGCGCGACATCACCGAGCGCATGGACGCACTCTGGGACCGACTGACGGGCGCGGCCGGGCCGGCCGCGGGTGGTGCGGCGACTGCGGCGTGAAGGCGGCGTGAAGGAATGCCGCTCGATGCCCGGACAAGCACTGCGCGTCGCGAGCGTCAAGGCAAGGGGGCCGATCACGCCGCGCTGCGCCATAGTCCGTCACCCTCTTGCGGCACTCGGGCGGCGGGCGTAATCTTCGTGTGCCTGCCAACGAGTGCA
This sequence comes from Burkholderiaceae bacterium, assembly GCA_035331205.1. Classification (GTDB taxonomy): domain Bacteria; phylum Pseudomonadota; class Gammaproteobacteria; order Burkholderiales; family Burkholderiaceae_C; genus Sphaerotilus. The sequence goes on along the minus strand of DAOLLE010000244.1, from coordinate 4,935 downwards.
GGTTCCCAACTCCCCTCAGTCGCTGTGGGGAAGGGGCGTCGGACCTGAAACCTCCGTCACCCCGAATGGCCACCGAGGAAGGTGTCCGCCCCCGCCCGTGAACTTCGGTTCCGGGCGGGTTTCTGTTTGTGGGGTGCGCGGATCGACCCGGGGATCGCCGCGCTGCACGCAGATCCGGGTGAGTCCCTCAGGGGCGGGCGGCGGGCGCGGAGTCCTGACCCTCGGGCGCCCCGTCTGCTGGCCGCTGGGCGGGGCGTGGCCCGAACGGCCACAGGCTGGCCTGCGCCAGGCCCGCGAGTTCGTGGCACACCGCGTTCACCTGTAGGGCGCCCTGGGCCGACGGCAGCCAGGCGAGCAGACCGGCGTCACTTCCGCCGATGAAGCCCGTGGGCGCCGCCAGCAGCTCGATCTGGTGAACCAGACGCTGCTCGATCAGCGCGGTGCGGAACAGCCGCAGTGCGCGCGGCATGTGGCTGGCCGAGGTGACCAGCACGATGCGCCGCACCCCATCGGCCGCGAGCAGGGGCACGATGCGCTGCGCGTTCTCGCGCGTGTCGCGCGAGCGGTCGTCGACCCAGCGCAGGGGGCGGCGGTGCTCCTCGCGGGCGATCGCGCTGGCGATCTCGGCCTCGCTCGTTTCGCCACGGTCCGCCCAGCCGACGCCGCCGGCATAGGCCAGCGGCAGGCCGCTGCGCCGCGCCAGCCACAGGCCGTAGGCCAGGCGGTGCAGGCCCACGGGTGACAGCATGCCGCGGCCGTACTCCGGCGCCAGCGACTCGCGGCCGGCGCCCAGCACCACGATGGCGCTGCGCGGCAGGCGCGGGCTGGTCTGGGACTCGGCGAGCTCCTGGACCTGGGCCTCGCTCAGCGGCGGCGGCGGCCGCAGGACGCGATCCTGCAGCCACTGCGCCATGCCACCGCACAGCGACAGCCAGCACAGCGCCAGCGCGGCGAGCATCAGCAGCCGCCCGCCCGGGCGAAGGCGCAGCCGCCAGCCCGCTGCGACCAGCAGCAGGCCGACGCCCGGCGGCAGCAGCAGCGCACCGAGGACGGGCTTCAGCGCAGCAAGCTCGAAGCCCGCCCCGCCCACGTCGATCACGGCGCCAGCCGCTCGCGCAGCCAGCGCCCGTCGACCAGGCGGTAGCTCAGCCGGTCGTGCAGGCGCGACTTGCGGCCCTGCCAGAACTCCCAGCGCTGCGGCGCCAGCCGGTAGCCACCCCAGTGGGGCGGGCGCGGCGGGTGCAGGCCGTGCTCGGCGGCGGCCTTGGCGGCGTTGGCCACCAGCACCGCGCGCGAAGAGATCACCTCGCTTTGCGGCGAGGCCCAGGCGCCCAGGCGCGAGTCCAGTGGCCGGCTGGCGTAGTAGGCGTCGGACTCGGCCGTGTCGGTGCGTGCCACCGTGCCCTCGATGCGCACCACGCGCTCCATCTCGACCCAATGGAACTGCAGCGCCGCCACCGGCCGCTCGGCCAGCTCGCGGCCCTTGCGGCTGTGGTAGTTCGTGTACCAGACGATGCCGCGCTCGTCGTAGCCCTTGATCAGCACGATGCGGGTGGACGGCAGGCCGCTGGCGTCGACGGTGGCCAGCGTCATCGCATTCGGCTCGGGCACGCCGGCGCGCAGCGCCTCCTGCATCCAGGCGTCGAATTGGCGCAGCGGCTCGTTCGCGGCCTGGGCCTCGTCGAGTTCGCCGGCCTCGTAGCTCTTGCGCATGTGGGACAGTGAGGTCATCCGGCAAGTATAGGAATCTGGAGAAATCTGCCGGAGTCTGGAAGAACAGGGAAGAACCCGGCGCGCCTGACGCGGCCACTGCGGGTCGTTGCCGATGCCCAGGCCGCGCCCCGGGGGTCTCCCGTAAGTGAAGGCACCACTTCCGAGGGGCGGCGATGTGCGCTTCGATACGGGGTGTGATGGGACTGGGCGTGCGTCGGCGGCGGAGCGCGCGGGGCATTGCGGTCAGGTTCACGCCAGTCATCGACCGCAGGATCACGGATCTTCGATGTTGCACTGCAGCAATCAACCGGAACAAGCAAGAACAATGGGCAGCGTGATCGCGGTGGATGGAGCACGTTCGGACGGGATGCCGGCCGGCGCGCTGGCGCTCGGGAGGCGGGCGTGAGCCTGCTTGGCCGCCCCAGCGGCCCGGTGGTCATCGTCCCGGCCGCCGGGCGCGGCTCGCGTTTCCAGGGCGATGGGCACAAGCTCAGCCAGCCGCTGGCCGAGGCGGCGGTGCTGGCCACGACCCTCGAGCGCGTGATTGCCAGCGGCCTGCCGCTGGTGGTGGTGACCACCGCCGAGCTGGTGCCCATCGCGCGCGAGGTGGTGGCTGCGCGCGACATCGTGCTGCTGCCGCCGGTGGGCTCGGCCTCGCCCGAGCCGCTGGGCATGGGCTACTCCATTGCCACCGGCGTGCGTGCGCGCCCCAACGCCGCGGGCTGGCTGGTGCAGCCCGGTGACATGCCGCTGGTACAGCCGCGCAGCCTGCAGGCGGTGGCCCGCGCGCTCGAGCATTACCCGGTGGTCTATCCGCAGTACCGCGGCCGGCGCGGTCACCCGGTGGGCTTCTCGGCCGAGCTCTACGACGAGCTGATCAAGCTCAAGGGCGACGAGGGCGCGCGCCGCCTGCTGGCCCGCTACCCCTCGCAGCCGGTGGACGTGGACGACTCGGGCGTGCTGATCGACGTCGATACCGATGCCGACCTGCAGCTCGCCCGCCGCGCGCTGGCCGGCCAGGCCTCCGAGCAGGAGCTGGCCGTCGGCCGGGCCGTCTGAACGCGCTCCGAGTCCCTGCGCAGGTCGCAAGCAGGGGTGCCCGGCGCCGCCGCTGTCGCCCTGCTGTCAGCCTGGCACCGTACACTTTGCGCATCTTTTCACGTATTCGGAGCTGGTGAATGAGCAGTCAGGATCAAGACCAGGGCAGCAAGGCGGGCCTGGTGGTGGCGTTCGGCGCGGTGGCGCTGGCGGTGATCGTCGCGCTGACGATGGCGGCGCGGCACTCGGGCAAGCCGGCGGCAGCGCCCAAGGCCGCTGCAGCGGTGACGGCCGCATCGGCCGCGCCGGCGGCGGCAATCGCTGCCTCGGGCGCCGAGGCCGCCGAGCAGCTGGTGGACCTGTCGCCCACCGGTGCCGCGCTGGCGACGGTGTACTTCGGCTCCGGCGCGTCCGAGCTGAACGCCGAGGCCGACGCCGCCCTGGCCAAGACCGTGGCCGAGCTGGCCGGCAGCAGCACGAAGAAGGTGCTGCTCTCCGGTTACCACGACACCACGGGCGACCCGGCGCACAACGCCGAGCTGGCCAAGCAGCGCGCCAAGTCGGTGCGCGCCGCGCTGGTGGCCAAGGGCGTGGCGCTGGAGCAGGTGCTGCTGCGCAAGCCCGAAGTCACCGCCGGTGGCGGCAGCGACCAGGAGGCGCGCCGCGTCGAGATCCGCGTGATCGACGCGCACTGATCGGCGCCGATCCTCACTGAACGGGGCGCACCGGCCCCGCCCGCCGCGGCCCACCCTCGCGCAAGCAGGGTGGGCCGCGGCGTTTGTTTTGACGTCGTAACCAAGTTACGTTCAAATTGATGGTGTAGTTTCATTGCCCTGCTGCACCACCATGAAGACCCAGATCGCCGAGATCACCCAGCGCATCCGTGAGCGCAGCGCCCCGCTGCGGCAGGACTACCTGCGGCGCCTGCGCGCCACCGCAGCCCGCCCCCGCGGCGCCGACCGCATGGGCTGCGCCAACGTCGCACACGCCTTCGCGGCCCTGCCGGGTTCGGACAAGTTCCGCGTCGTGGCCGAGAAGGCGCCCAACCTCGGCGTCATCACCGCCTACAACGACATGCTGTCGGCGCACCAGCCCTACGAGGGCTACCCGGCGCTGATCCGTGACGAGGCCCGCCGCCACGGCGCCACGGTGCAGGTCGCCGGTGGCGTGCCGGCGATGTGCGACGGCGTCACCCAGGGCCTGCCGGGCATGGAGCTGAGCCTGTTCTCGCGCGACACGATCGCCATGGCCACCGCGGTGGGGCTGACCCACGATGTGTTCGACGCCGCGCTGCTGCTGGGCGTGTGCGACAAGATCGTGCCGGGCCTGCTGATCGGCGCGCTGCACTTCGGCCATCTGCCCTGCGTGTTCGTGCCGGCCGGGCCGATGTCGACCGGCCTGTCCAACAGCGAGAAGTCCAAGGTGCGCGAGCAGTTCGCGCAGGGCCTGGTCGGGCGCGACAAGCTGCTGGAGGCCGAGTCCGCCGCCTACCACGGCGCCGGCACCTGCACCTTCTACGGCACCGCCAACTCCAACCAGATGCTGCTGGAGGCGATGGGCCTGCATGTGCCGGGCGCCGCCTTCATCCACCCTCACGAGGGCCTGCGCGAGGCGCTCACCCGCGAGGCGGTGCGCAACGTGCTGGCCATCCGCCAGGGCGGCGCGCGCTACACCCCGATCGGCGAGCTGGTCGACGAGCGCTGCATCGTCAACGCGATGGTGGCGCTGCTGGCCACCGGCGGCTCGACCAACCACCTGATCCACTGGGTGGCGGTCGCGCGCTCGGCCGGCATCCTCATCGACTGGACCGACTTCTCCGAGCTGTCCGCCGCCACGCCGCTGCTGGCGCGGGTCTATCCGAACGGCAAGGCCGACGTGAACCAGTTCCAGGCCGCGGGTGGCCCCGGCTTCGTGCTGCGTGAGCTGCTCGACGCGGGCTGCCTGCACGGCGACGTGCTGACGGTGGCCGAGGGCGGCATGGCTGCCTACGGCCGCGTGCCTGTCCAGGCAGCTCAGGGCGCGGACGGCACGCTCGCCTGGCGCGAGCTGCCGGCCAGCCCGATCGACGACCAGATCGTGCGCAGCGCCGCCGCGCCCTTCGGCGAGAGCGGCGGCCTCAAGCTGCTGGCCGGCAACCTGGGCCGCGGCGTCATGAAGGTCAGCGCCGTGCCCGAGGACCGCCAC
>DAOLLE010000243.1:0-5472 GCA_035331205.1 Burkholderiaceae bacterium | reverse complement strand
GGTCATAGGCCCACTCCGCCGGGCCGAGCCAGCGCCCGCTGCCGGCTGGCGTGGTGGCGCCCCCCGGCAGGCCCTCGCAGCGCAATGCCGCAGGCGCGGCCAGCTGCGTCGAGCCGAAGGGGATCACCGGCGCGCTGAAGCGCAGCAGCACCTGATTGGCCTCGGCCACCTCGCCCGAGGGGCTGACGCTGCGCAGGGACACCGCACCGACCGATGGGGCCAGCAGCAGGGCGCCGAGCAGGGGGAGCAGCGTGGAATGGGCCAACACGCGCAGGAGGGGGCGCATGCAATCTCCTTGACGATGAGCGGGTCAATCGCCAAGTCTAGGCCCTGCGGCGTGACTTATCACCGCCAAAGACGAGCCTTTCCAAGCTCGTCGCCGCGCCGAGCGGCCACCGGGCGGCCCCGGCCACCGCCCGACGGGTGAATCAATGCAGCACCAGCAGCGGCAGCTTGGTGCGCGACATCACGCTCTTGGAGTGCGAGCCGAACACCAGCTCGCCGAAAGCGCCGCGGCCGTGCGTGACCATCACGATCAGGTCGGCACCGGCGCGCTCGGCGGCCTCAACGATGGCCTGGTCGACCTGCCCGGCGCTGGCGTGATCGGCGGCAAAGGCCACGCCCGCTTCCTGGGCCAGGGCCTCGAACTTCTGCAGCACGCCCTGAGCGTGCGCTTCCGACTTCGCCTCGTGGGCGCGCACCTGCTCGGTGAACACCGTCGGGTTGGTGCTGATGGTGGACATCGGCAGGTCCGGCTCGGCGACGAAGCCGGTGATGCGTGCGCCCAGAGACTTGGCCAGCTCGATGCTCGAAGTCATCGCACGCACAGAGAGTTCGGAACCGTCGACGGGGACAAGAAGGTGCTTGAACATGGCAGAGACCTCTGAGTTGTGTGCCAGTGACTCTAGTCCAGTCGCAGCGCCCGAACTTGATCGGCGTCAGGATTGGCGCAGCGAACGCCCGCCCGCCGAACGCGGCATCGGCAGGGTCAATTCGACGCCGCAGAGGCGGGGGCAGCTGCCGCGGCGGCGGCACTGGCCCCCGCAGCCGGCTCGGAAGCCGCCGGTGCGTGCACCTCGGTACCGTGCTTCTCACCGCCCATGTCGATGTTGCCGCCACTCTTCATCAGGACGAACAGCGCCAGAGCGGCGAAGACGATGAAGCCAAGGACCAGTTTCCACATGATCGGAATCCCATCGAAGGTCGCCCGGCCGACGGGCGACCGGAACCGGAAAACGCGCCAGCGCCCTGGGTGGGCGCTGGCGGTGGCTTGGCGTGGCCGCTGTCGATGCGCGGCCGACGTGGTGATCGCGCCCCGGCGCGGTCAGTCGCGGGCGTAGATGTCGATGTCCTTGGTCTCGCGCACGAACAGCATGCCGATCAAGAAGGTCATCGCCGCGATGACGATCGGGTACCACAGGCCGTAGTACATGTCGCCGTTCTGCGCCACCATCGCGAAGGAGATGGTCGGCAGCAGGCCGCCGAACCAGCCGTTGCCGATGTGGTACGGCAAGCTCATCGAGGTGTAGCGGATGCGCGTCGGGAAGAGTTCCACCAGCATCGCGGCGATCGGCCCGTAGACCATCGTCACGTAGATCACCAGGATGGTGAGGATGATGGTGATCTTCACCTTGTCGACCTTCGCCGGATCGGCCTTGGCGGGATAGCCGGCGTCCTTCAGCGCGGCCGCGAGATCCTTCTTGAACGCGGCGATGGCCTTGCCGGAGGCGTCGTCGAACTTGTGGCCCCCGGCGGTCAGCACACCGGTCGGCGGCGTCAGGGTCTTGTCGCCGATCTGGATGGCCGTGGGCGAGCCGGCTGCGCCAGCCTCATTGGTGTAGCTGGCCGAGCTCTGGGCCAGCGCGCGCTTGGCGATGTCACAGGGGTTGGTGAAGTCCACCTCGCGGGCGATCGGGCTGCCCTGGAAGGAGCAGGTGGCCGGATCCGCCTTGACGGTGATCCGCGCGGTCGCCTGGGCCTTGGCCAGGTCCGGGTTGGCCGCCTCGGTGAGCGCCTTGAACAGTGGGAAGTAGGTCACCACCGCGAGCGCCAGACCGGCCATGATGATGGGCTTGCGGCCGATCTTGTCGGACAGCGAGCCGAACACCACGAAGAACGGCGTGCCGATGATCAGCGAGATCGCCACCAGGATGTTCGCGGTCGCGCTGTCGACCTTCAGCACGCTGGTCAGGAAGAACAGGGCGTAGAACTGGCCGGAGTACCAGACCACGGCCTGGCCGGCCACAAGGCCGAGCAGCGCCAGGATGACGATCTTCAGGTTCTTCCACTGGCCGAAGGACTCGGACAGCGGCGCCTTGGAGGTCTTGCCCTCTTCCTTCATCTTCTTGAAGGCGGGCGACTCGTTCATCGACAGCCGGATCCAGACGCTGACGGCCAGCAGCATGATCGACACGATGAAGGGGATGCGCCAACCCCAGTCGGCAAAGGCCGCCTCGCCCAACGCCGTGCGAACCCCGAGGATAACCAGCAGCGACAGGAACAGGCCCAGCGTCGCGGTGGTCTGGATCCAGGCCGTGTAGGCACCGCGCTTGCCGTGCGGCGCGTGCTCGGCCACGTAGGTGGCCGCCCCGCCGTACTCGCCGCCCAGCGCCAGGCCCTGCAGCATGCGCAGGCCGATCAGGATCACCGGGGCAGCCACGCCGATCGAGGCGTAGGAGGGCAGCACGCCGACGATGAAGGTCGACAGGCCCATGATCAGGATCGTGACCAGGAAGGTGTACTTGCGCCCGATCATGTCGCCCAGGCGGCCGAACACCAGCGCACCGAAGGGCCGCACGATGAAACCAGCGGCAAAGGCCAGCAGCGCGAAAATGAAGGCCGCGGACGGATCCAGGGCGGAAAAGAACTGCTTGGCGATGATCGCGGCCAACGAGCCGTACAGGTAGAAGTCGTACCACTCGAAGACGGTGCCGAGCGACGAGGCGAAGATGACCTTCTTCTCCTCCGCCGTCATCGGCGCCGACGCGCCGCGCGCGTTAGCGGGAATGCTGGACATGTGCCTTGTCTCCTCTCAAATCGAGCCCCATGACGGTGGCTGGTAGCCGACTGTCGAAGCCGTCCCTGACCAAGTCCTGACGACTTTCCAACAAAACCTTACACATTCAGGGTCCCCCCCGAGGCTGTGTCTCACGATCCGGAAATCGGCTGACCGCAGGTCCGCCGCTAGGGATAGTCCTAGGCCGATCTGCCGCGCTGCACCCCCGCAGCGGGGGTGGCGCCCTGCCAGCCATCGCCGGCCAGCCAGGCATCGCCCTGCAGCGCGGCGGCCAGCATCTCCAGCCCGTCCTGACCCCAGTAAAGGCGGCCGGCCTGCGGCCCGACGGTATCGGCGGTGCCAAGCACCTCGATGGTGGGCACGCCGAAGACACCGCGTGCAATGGCCGCGTCGGTGGCCGCACGCAGCGCCTGCTTCACCACCTCGCCGGCCGGATCCTGCGCTGGGGCCAGCTGAGCGGTCAGCTCGGCCAGCAGTGCCGCGTCGTCGGCGGCACGGCCGGTGGTCCACAGCGCGCGCAGCACCGCCTCGCAGCGGTGGCGCGAGGGCGTGCTGCCCGCCGGCGCACTGGCCAGCAGCAGGCGCAGCCAGGGCAGCGGGTTGAAGGGATGGTGGCCGGGAGCGACGAAGGGCACCCCGTCGCGCTGAGCCAGCCAGGCCACCTGGCGCCAGGTCCAGTCGCGCTTGGGCGCGATCTCGGCCGGGCCGAGCTGGCCCCAGTGCTTCAGGAGCCCGGCAAACAGCAGCGGCTGGTAATCCACCACCACGCTGTGGCCGGCCAGCAGCTGCGGCAGGCGCTGAAAGGCCAGCCAGGCGTAGGGCGAGATCGGGTCGAACCAGAAGCGCAGCGGGATCATCGGTGCTCTCCTGCAGCCGGATCGGGCGCGCCGGCCCGCTCCCGCGCGGGCAGCTGCAGCCAGATGGCCCGGCGGGCGGCGGCATCGAGCCTGGACCAGGCGGCGATCTCGTCGAGGTCGCGCCAGCAGCCCAGGCAGTAGCCACTGACCGGGTCGAGCCGGCAGACGTTGACGCAGGGACTACCGACGGCCTCGCCGGGCCCGGGTGGCGCACGCAGGGCCATCTCAGGGCGCCTTCGCCGACGGGGCGGGGGACTGCACGACGTTATGCACCACGTCGTGCACCGGGGCGCCGCCGGTCAGGCGCTGCAGCTCCTGGGGCGTCAGGCAGAACACGCCCTTGGGGTGACCGGCCGCGGCCCAGATCACGTCGAAGCGGAACAGGTCGGCGTCGATCAGGATCACCGGCGGCGTGGCGTGGCCCACCGGCGAGACCCCGCCGATCGAGAAGCCGGTGCGCTGCTTGACGAAGTCCGCATCGGCGCGCCCGATCGGCCCGACCTGCGCGGCCACCTTGCGCTCGTCGACGCGGCGGTCGCCCGAGGTGACCACCAGCACCGCCGATTCGTCGGCACGGCGGCGAAAGATCACGCTCTTGGCGATCTGGCCGAGCGAGACCTGCAGCGCGTCGGCGGCCTCCTGCGCGGTGCGGGCCGAAACCTCGAGCCAGCGCGGCGCATGCGGGTGGGCCAGCTCGGCCAGGACGCGCCGGACGTGGCGAAATCCCTCGGAGGCCTCCGGGGAGGCGTCGGGGAGGGTGTCGACCGGAGTCGAAAAGGCGGCGGTATCGGAAGGCGCGGAGGCGGACATGGCGGGAACAGCGGACGCGGCGGGAAAACTGCCCTGCATCTTCGCACGCGAGCCGGGCCCCCCTGCGCCCAGGGGGCGCCGGCGCCGGGGCGGCTTTCGATAATCGGAGCCATCGGCTCGATGGGTCCCACCGCCATGTCCGCCTCCGCCCTCCTCCCTCGCGCGAGTTCCCGTGCGGCCCATCGCGCGGCCCCTCGCATCCCCGCGCTGGCACCGGCTGCGGCTTGGCCGCAAGCCGCGGCGACCTTGCCCGACACGCGCGGGCGGCCGCCGCGGGTGGTGCTGGACACCGCGGTGGTGGTCTCCGCGCTGCTTTTCGGTGGTGGCCTGGGGGCGCTGCTGCGCCACGCCTGGCAGGTCGGCCTGTGCCGGCCGCTGGCCTGCAAGGCCACCGCGCTGGACCTGGGCGTGCAGCTCGCCCACCCGCGCCTGGGCCTGAGCGCGCGCGAGCAGCAGCAGCTGCTGGGCGACTACCTGCCCTACGTGCTGAAGGTGCGCGTGCCGCAGGCCGATGCGCCGCAGGCGCAGGGCTGCCCGGCGGCGCTGGCCGACGTGCGCCTGGCGATGGCCGGGCGCGCGCATGCGCTGGTCAGCGGCGACACCACGCTGCTGGCCGCGCCCGCGCGCTTCACGTTCGCGGTGCTGACGCTCGACGACTTCCTCGCCACCCTGGCGCGCCGCGACATCACACCGATCCCCAAACCGCGCTGAGCGCCGCCGGAGCCTGCGGGCCGGCTATTAACACGGCAATTAAACATAAGACATATTCATGGCAACACCAGCATATGA
>DAOLLE010000242.1:0-5479 GCA_035331205.1 Burkholderiaceae bacterium | reverse complement strand
GCTTCAGCGTGATCTCGGTCATCACGCCCAGCGTGCCCTCGCTGCCGACGAACAGACGCGTCAGGTCGTAGCCGGCCGAGGACTTCTTGGCCCGCGTGCCGGTGCGGATCAGCTCGCCACTGGCGGTGACCACTTCCAGGGCGAGCACGTTCTCCCGCATGGTGCCGTAGCGCACCGCGTTGGTGCCGCTGGCGCGCGTGCCGCACATGCCGCCGATCGAGGCGTTGGCACCCGGGTCGATCGGGAAGAACAGGCCCTGGTCGCGGATCTCGGCGTTGACCTGCTCGCGGGTGACGCCCGGCTGCACGGTGACGGTCAGGTCCTCGGCGTTGACGCTGAGCACCCGGTTCATGCGCGACACATCCAGGCAGATGCCACCCTGCACCGCCAGCAGGTGACCTTCCAGCGACGAGCCAACGCCGAAGGGGATCACTGGCACCGCGTACTGGTCGGCCAGCTTGACCGCGTCGGCCACGTCGGCGCTGCTCTCGCAGAAGATCACCGCCTCGGGCGGCGTCACGTCGTAGGGCGACTCGTCGCGGCCGTGCTGCTCGCAGACCGCTCGCGCGCTGCTGCAGCGATCGCCGAAACGCGCACGCAGGGCCGCCAGCATGGACTCCGGCAGCGGCCGCAGGGCCAGTTCAGGCTGCCAGCTGATGGGATGGGGGGCGTTCATGCGGCAGGCTCCGGGGTGGTGAGGTCAAAGAAGGCGCGACTGAAACAGGATTCTAGGCAGCGGACCTGATCGGCCGACGGCCTCGCCCCGCTTATCCTTTTGGGATGTCCGCAGACCGCACCGATCCCCTGGCCACCGCCGTCCCCGCAGCCGACCTGGCCACCGAGCTTGCCGCGCTGTACCCGGTGCTGGGTGAGGCCCCACCGCCCGGCTGGCGCGAGGACCTGGCCGCCCTCGGCCCTGCATTGCAGGTGCCGCCCGGCGCGGTGCTCTTCGACGAGGGCTCGCCCTGCCGCGGCTTTCCCTTCGTGCTGGGTGGCGAGGTGCGAGTCGCCCGCGGTGCGCCGCAGGGACGGGCACTGGAGCTCTACCGCGTGCAGGCCGGCGAGGTCTGCATCGTCTCCGCCTCCTGCCTGTTCGGCCACACCACGTTGGCGGCGCACGGCGCGACCGTGCTGCCCACCCGTCTCGTGCTGCTGCCGCCCGCGCTGTTCATGCGCTGGTGCGACCACGAGCCCTTCCGCCGCTTCGTCTTCGGCATCTTCGCCTCGCGCCTGGCCGACCTGATCGCGCTGGCCGAGGCGGTGGCCTTCCAGCGCCTGGACCAGCGCCTCGCCGCCGCGCTGCTGGGACACGGCGGCACGCTGCACACCACGCACCAGCAGCTGGCCGACGAGCTGGGCACGGTGCGGGAAATGGTGACCCGGCTGCTGCGCCGCTTCGAGCGTTCGGGCTGGGTCGCACTCGGGCGCGAGCGCGTCGACCTGCTCGATCCGGCGGCACTGCGCCGGCTGGCGGGCGGCGGCTGAAAGGCTGCGCCGGACGGCCGCGGGCAGCAGTTGCTTCGCTGTGTGACCGAAGTCACAGATCGTGACGGAGCGCCGCCGCACACTGCGCTCCAACCGGCACGGTGCCGGTGCGAGGAGTTGCGATGAAGACCAACGTCGGCGGCATCGACCGCATTGCCCGCATCGTCATCGGTGCACTGCTGATCGTCCTGACCCTGATGGGCACGATCGGCGTTTGGGGCTGGATCGGGGTGGTGCTGCTCGGCACCGGCCTGCTCAAGACCTGCCCGGCCTATTCGATCCTGGGCATCGACACCTGCCCGATGCAGCAGAAGTAACTCCGGTGCAGTCCGGAGTTCAGTCGTACACCGGCACCTGCCCGTCGCGCAGGCTGCCGCGGCGTTCCTCGTAATCGGGCATCACCGAGCGCACCACCTCCCAGAACGCCGGGCTGTGGTTCATCTCGTGCAGGTGGGCGAGTTCGTGCGCAACGACGTAGTCGATCGTCGGCAGCGCGAAGTGGATCAGCCGCCAGTTCAGCCGCACCGTGCCGTCGGCGCTGGCGCTGCCCCAGCGGGTCTGTGCCGAGCTCAGGCGCAGGCGGCGGATGCGCACGCGCAGCCGCTCGGCGTAGAAGGCGCAGCGCTGCTCGAACAGCGCCAGCGCCTGCTGCTGCAGCCAGCCCTGCACCGCGTCGCGGATCTGCGCCGGCTCGGCGCGGCTGGGCAGCCCGACGCGCAGCAGGCGTGGCTGGGCCTGGAAGAGCGCGCCGGTCACCGTCGGGTCGAGCTCAATGACCATCGGCGCGCCCAGGAAGGGCAGGCTGGCGCCGTCGCGCCAGTCCACCCGCGCGGCCTCCAGGCGCTCCAGACGGCTGCGCTGGTCGGCCAGCTTGCGCAGGATCCAGCGCGATTTCGCCTGCAGCGCCTGGTCGATTTCGACCTGGCCGACCCAGCGCGGCACGCTCACCGCCAGCCCCTCGGGCCCGACGACGAAGCCGATCGTGCGGCGCCGGCCGCGCTTGAGTTCGTAGCCGATCAGCTGCCCGTCCAGGCGCACCTCGCGGTTGCTGCGCAGGTGGCGCAGCAGGCGGTGGGCCGGCGGCGCGGCAGATGCGACCGTCGCCGGGCCGGCCGCCGACGCTGGCGTCGTGACCGGCGCGGGCAGGGTGGGCATCACCGGCGAGGCCGTGACGGCGAGCATCGAGCCCGTGGCGTCGAACAGCGGCAGGCTGATCTGGGCGTCGTGCCAATCCGGGGCATCGCTGCCGGGTCGCAGGGCGGATCGGCGGGGGGATCGCATCGCAGCGAGCGGCCCGGTCGGCGTCTCGGTGGCCCGGCGCCTCAGGCCGCCGTCGGAGGGTTCGGCGTGGCCGCCTCCCCGGCATAGGCCTCGGGGTCGAGGCGACGCATCTCGGCCTCGATCCAGCCCTCGACCTCGCGCATCAGGTCGTCCGGGCGGCGCCCGGCGGGCTCGATGGGCCGGCCGATCGAGATGTCGATGACGCCCGGCTTGAGCAGGAAGCTCTTGCGCGGCCAGCAGCGCGCCGAGGTCACCGCCACCGGCACCAGCGGCACCTTGCAGGTCACCGCCAGGCGCGACGCGCCGGTCTTGTACTCGCCCTGGCCGCCACGCTCGGCGCGGGTGCCTTCGGGGAACATGATCATCCAGTTGCCCTGGCCCATGATGCGCTTGCCCTGCTCGGCCACCTTGCGCCAGGCCTCGGAGGCCCGGCCGCGGTCGATGTGCACCATGTCCAGGCTGCCGATGGCCCAGCCGAAAAAGGGCACGTAGAGCAGCTCGCGCTTGAAGACGTAGGCCAGCGGGTGCGGCATCAGGGCCGGGAAGGCGAAGGTCTCCCAGGTCGACTGGTGCTTGGGCACCAGGATCACCGCGGCCTTCGCGTCGGCGGCACTCGGCACGTTCTCCAGGCCCTGGATGCGCCACTTCACACCGCAGATCCACTTCGCGCCCAGGATGGCGACGTGCAGCCACTTGGCGCAGATCCAGTACAGCCGGGTGCTGCTGACGATCGGCGAGAGGATGACGACGAACAGGCTCCAGGGAATCACGGTCACCGTGAGCCAGAGCACGAAGAGGGCGGAACGCAGGTGGATCATCGCAACAGGGAGGCAGAACAGGGCTGGCCGCAGCGGCCCGGACGTGTCGTCGACTCAGGCACGGCCGCTCATAACCGGCGCGCCTCGGCCCGGCCGTCGGGCTTGCGCAGCTGATGATGGCCCAACATCACCTCGTGGGTGAAGGCGGCCAGATCGGAGTGCACCGCCAGGCCCGGCAGCTGGGCGCGCAGGTGGGCGATGCCGGCCTCTTCGAGCCCGTCGCTGTCGCCAGTCAGCACCAGGTGGGGCCGGCAGCCGGCGGCAGCACCGGCCGCCAGGTGCCGCAGCGTGCCGCTGACGGTGGGCACGCCCGCCAAGTCGATGCCGTAGCGGCGGGCGATCTGGTGGAACAGCCCCGGGCGCGGCTTGCGGCAGTCGCAGCCGTCGTCGGGCGCATGCGGGCAGAAGAAGATCGCGTCGATGCGCCCGCCCAGGCGCGCCAGCGCCTCGTTCATCTTCAGGTGCATCGCGTTGAGGGCGGTCATGTCGAACAGCCCCCGCCCCAGCCCGGACTGGTTGGTCGCCACGACGACGTGCCAACCCGCCTGGTGCAGGCGGGCAATCGCCTCGAGCGCGCCGGGCAAGGGCCGCCACTCGTCGGCGGTCTTGACGTAGTCGTCGCGTCCCTCGTTGATCGTGCCGTCACGATCGAGGATGACGATCTTCATCGGCGGGCGTTCAGGCATGTCCGGATCCGTTGAGCAGGCCCGCCATCATCGCTGCGTCGCCCCGCCTGATCAAGCCGCCAGGCGCGACAGGTCGGCCACGCGGTTCATCGCCTCGTGCAGGGTCTTGAGCAGGCCCAGCCGGTTGGCGCGCAGCGCCGGGTCTTCGGCGTTGACCATCACCGCGTCGAAGAAGGCGTCCACCGGCGCCTTCAGCACCGCCAGGGCCTGCAGGCTGGCGGCGTAGTCCTGCAGCTCGAACAGGCGGTCGGCCTGCGGCTGCACCTCGGCCAGCGCGGCGGCGAGCTGCTGCTCGGCGGCTTCCTTCAGCAAGCTGGCATCGATCTTCGCCTGCACCTCGCCTTCGGCCTTCTTCAGGATGTTGGACACGCGCTTGTTGGCCGCCGCGAGGCTCGGCGCCTCAGCCAGCGCCGCGAAGGCGCGCACCGCGGCCATCCGCCTGGGCACGTCGCCCAGGCGCTCGGGCCGCAGCGCCAGCACCGCGTCGACCTCCTGGGCGCTGTAGCCCTGCTCGCGCAGGCTGACGGCCAGACGGTCCTGGAAGAAGTCGGCCAACGCCTGGCGCGGATCCTCGATCAGCTCGCCGAAGGCCGGAACCGCGGCCGCCAGCATCTCCGGCAGCGACAGCGGCAGGTTCTTCTCGACCAGCAGGCGGATCACGCCCAGGGCGTGGCGGCGCAGCGCGAACGGGTCCTTGTCGCCGGTGGGCAACTGGCCGATGCCGAACAGGCCGACCAGGGTTTCCAGCTTGTCGGCCAGCGCCAGCACCGTGCCGCTGTGGTTGCGCGGCAGGGCGTCACCGGCGAAGCGGGGCTTGTAGTGGTCCTCGATCGCGATGGCCACGCCGTCGCGCAGGCCCTCGTGGCGGGCGTAGTAGCCGCCCATGATGCCCTGCAGCTCGGGGAACTCGCCGACCATGTCGGTCAGCAAGTCGGTCTTGGCCAGCTGGGCGGCCAGGTCGACCTTGTGCTCCAGCATCTGCAGCTCGCTGTGCGACTGCACCGAGGCCGGCTGGTGCGCGCCCAGTTGGTGGACGATGGCGTGGCCAATCGCGCGCACGCGCTCCATGCGGTCGCCCTGGCTGCCCAGCTTGCCGTGGTAGACCACCTTGGCCAGGCCCGGCACGCGGCTGGCCAGGGTCTTCTTGCGGTCCTGGTCGAAGAAGAACTTGGCGTCGGCCAGGCGCGGGCGCACCACGCGCTCGTTGCC
>DAOLLE010000241.1:0-5487 GCA_035331205.1 Burkholderiaceae bacterium | reverse complement strand
GCGCAGATCGTCTGGTTTCCGAACTACTTCCGCTGGGCCGATGCCGCCAGCCGGCACTTCTTCATCGAATGCGGCCTACCGAGCTGGAAGGTCAGCGAGGCCGAGCGCGGCATCATCGGCACGCCGCTGGTGGACACCCACGCGCGCTTCCTGCGCCCGGCCTCCTACGGCGACCCGTTGCACATCGACAGCTTCGTGCCCGAGTGGCGGCGCAAGAGCTTTGTTATGCGCCACAGCGTGCGCCGCGGCGAGGAGACGCTCTGCGAGATCACCGAGGTGCGGGTCTTCGCCCGCCGCAAGGGCGACGGCAGCGACCCCCACGCCATCGAGGCGGTGCCGGTGCCCGAGGACTGGCGCGCGCTGTGCGAGTGAGGCGCCCCCGCCTTACTTGCGCGGCGGCAGCGTGAACTCGGCCTGGTAGAAAGTGACGCTGTCCGTCTCGGTGATCGACCGCCCGCTCGACTCGGTCGTGCCGCTGATGCCCTCGAAGCGGCCCGTGCCGCCGACCAGCCGGCCCTTGCCCTGCTGCACGTTGCGTGGCGGCGCGGTGAACTCGGTGCGGCCGCTGCCTTCCTGCCGCAGCGTCGAGCCGTCCTCGAAGGTGTAGACGATCTTGGCGTCGAACTGCATCGCCTTCGGGTCGAAGGCCGTCACCTGACCCTGGAGCGTGAAGGCCGCCACCTCGCCGTTCGGGAACAGCGCCAGCCCGCGGCGGGTGAACTGACCGGTGGTCCGGTCCTGCGACACGCCATAGCTCGTGGCCGTCCAGGCCATCGACTCGGCCCGCGCGGGCGGGGTCAGGCACAGCGCGGTCGCCGCCGTCAGCGTGAGCAGCCCGAGGCGCAGCCAGGGGGACGATGGGAACGCGATGCGCTGGGTCGTCATGGTTGGCACTCCTGCAAGTTGTGCACCTTCGAGTGTGACGAACTGCCGTGTTCGCGGGGAGCACCAAGCCGCCGCCGGCTGATCTGGGTCAATGGGCCGGCCGTGCTCGCTGGCCGTGCCGAAGCGGCTGGGGACGCTGCTCCGGACCACCCCCGGAGTCGGGGGTGCGGGGCCGCCCCTGCGCGCCTTCGATAATTCGCGCTCCCCTTCGACGCGAGGTCCCCGATGCCGCTTTCCCGTTCCCCGCTGCGCCGCCTGCGCGGCCGGCTTGTTGCCGCTGCCCTGGCGACGGCTGCCGCCGCGCTGGCCCCGGCCGCCCAGGCGCAGAACGCGCCCAGCCCGGTCGAGACCGAGTTCTGGCGCTCGGCCCAGCGCATCGACACGCCCGAAGCCTACCGAGCCTTCCTCGCGGCCTTCCCGGCCAGCCTCTACGCTCCGTTGGCCAAGGCGGCCATCGACAAGCCGGCGGCGCCCGTGGCCACGCCGGCCACAGCGGCGGCCAGTGCGCCGCCCTCCCGGTTGCGCCCCTTCAGCCGCTCGGCGCAGAGTGACTCGGTCACCGTCAAGCTCGGTGATCGGCTGGTCGGCCCGGGCTACCTCTGGGTGGGCCGCGCCGGTACCGCCAAGCAGGTGGCGCTGCCGCCGGGCGAGTGGGTCGTGCTCGCGGTGGCGGAGAGCAAGTCCGTCGAGTCGTTCCACGTGAACGGCTACCTCATGACCCCGCGGCCCATCGAGGTGGTGCGCATCGCCTTCGGCCGCTTCGTCGGCAACCGGCTGGCCACGCTGATGCAGGCGGCCCTCACGGTGAGCTTCTCGAACGTCCCGAACTGGACCGACATCGCCGGCTGCGACGGCGGCGAGGCGCAGCGGCTGCGCCATCAGCGCAGCAGCCAGGGCTTGCGCGACGAATGCGTCTCGGCCCGCGCCTCGGCCAACCCGCTGGCCGAGCTGGCCGATGCCGAAGCCGGCATCCGGCGGGCCCTCGATGCCCTGGGCGCCCAGGCCAGCGGCGCGGCGCTGGTGTCCACGCTCAGCTACGGCGAGAAGGTGCGCGGCTACCTCGGCAGCACGCGGATCGACTGGCCGGGTCAGACCCTGGGTGGTGCGGCCGACGACCCCAGCCTGTGGACGCCGACGGCCCTGGCCGCCGTGCCCGCGCACCGCGCCTACTACGACAAGGCCGCCGCCTGGCTCGACCGCTGGCGCGCGACGCAGCGCGACGGCTACCTGCGCAACCTGGAAGGTGAGGAGCTCACCCCCGCCGGGTCCAAGGCGCCCGCCGCGGCAGCGATGGCGGACTTCTGACGGCGCGGACCGGCGCCCCGGCCCCTCGGCGGCGCCCGAGCAGCGACGCAATCGGGCGACGCCGCTTCGATACAGTCGCCCCATGCCACTCGACCTGCTGCTGGCCCGCCATGGCCAGACCGACCTCAACATCGACGAACGCTGGCAGGGCCGGCTCGACTGGCCGCTCAACGCCACCGGCCGTGCCCAGGCCGTGGCGCTGGCGCAGGCACTGCCGCCGGGCATCGACGTGCTCATCGCCTCGCCCCAGCGCCGCGCCCGCGAGACGGCCGCAGCGGTGGCCCGCGCACGGGGCCTGGAGCTGCAACTCGACGACGCCTTCCGCGAACGCGACTTCGGCATCTTCGAGGGCCTCACCTCGGCAGAAGCCCGGGAACAGCACCCCGCCTGGTGGGCTGCCAACGCCGCCTACCGCTGGGACCTCTGCCCGCCCGGTGCGGAGCCGACCCGCGCGGTGGTGGACCGCGTTGCCGCCGGCCTGGCCTCGCTGCGCCAGCGCCATGCCGGCCGAACCGTGCTGCTGGTGTCCCACGGCTTCGTGGTCCGCTGCCTGCGCTATGTGATCGACGCCGTGCCGGATGCGGAGTTCTTCGAGGCGGCCCGGATTCCGAATGGGGGGTTCATCCACAGGCGGCTCGATTGAGACGAGGTTGAGGCCAGTGGCAGCCGGCAGGCCCCAGGACTGCACGCTTTCCTCTCGGACGGTCGCTGCGCCCCGCCGGATGGGGGGGCGATCGCCCCCTGGGCTGGCTCATCGACCCGCAGGGGGGCACACCCGCTCCCGCAGGCGCTGGATCGACCCGTCGTCCGCGCCGATGCGGCTCCAGTCCAACGGATCGGACCCTTCGAACCGCGCGCCACCCACCATGCGCCCGCCATCGATGATGCGAACTTCGCGGTTCTTGTAGATGCCGCCGGCGCAGTCGACGATCGTATAAGTTAGCCCGCGCTCCATCACCACGGTCTGTTTGCCACTGCGTGCCAACGCATCGGCCTGCTGCCGCGCGGCCTTCAAGTCGGCCTCACCCAATACGAGCTGCGTCCAACCCGACGCGAAAGGGGTGGCTCGCACCCAAGTCGAGGTATCGACCAACTCGGTCCCTTCCTCATCCTTCTTCATCACGACCCACGCAGGGGAATCGATGGCCGCGGGTTCCGGCCACTTCGCCGCAAAAGCGGCGGCGTGGGCCTCACCCGTCTGAGGCAGACGCCGGGACTGGAACAGTTTCCCGCTTTTCTCGCTGCGCGCCTCGAATTGGTCTGCGCCGGTCACCCTCACTGCCGAGCGCTCCGAAAAGGGCACCGCCTGGACGGCCGGGGTCAATTTGCGCGTGGTTTCCACCAGCACCTGATCCTCGACCTTCCATTCGCCTTCCCGTCGAAATTCACCGGCCAATGCCCAGATGTCCTTCGTGGGGTCGGCGCGAATGAAGACGTGAATCGTGCCGTCAAAGGTTCCGTCCGCCTTCAGTCTGGCCTTGGATAGCATGCGCATCTGCCCTTCGTCCGACTGGGTTTCCCAGCCGCCGACGAGAAAACGCGCCAGCGCCTCGCCGCGTTGCGCAAGCTTCGCCGCCTGAGGCGCGGCCTGAGGCTGAGGCGGCGCATCTGCTGCGGCCTGCGCCCAGACCGGCGATGTGACCAGGGTCGCCAGCAACCCCAGTGCGCAATGGATCCTCGCACGCTTTCCAAGTCTCACGGTGGGCCTCTCCGTTGTTTCGGGGTCGGGCGGCTGAACCTGCCACCCTCTTGGATATGCTGCCTTGCCTGTCCAGCCGGCGCCGTGTCGAACATCAAGAAAGCATGCCAAGCTCAGCGCAGCGCGCGCTGGGCAGCGCTCGGCGCGAGACCGTCGTCGCTGGCATCACCACGCGCTGCATCGTCGAGGGCCGGAGCCGCATCAGCTTGACCGGGATTCGAGCCCAGGCATGTACCTTCGGGGCTGGGATCGACAGGGTGCGAGCGTGACGACTCCGCGGCGAGCATGCGACGGGTTGTGTTGCACCGCAGTTAGCAATTTGCCAACTTCATGCTCATGCACTCGATCGAGTACACCCGAGACGCCCTGAAGGTGCTCGCCAAGATGCCGCGCAATCCGTTCGGCGCAGCCAACGTCAAGCAGCTCGTGGGTGTGCCGGGCTACCGGCTGCGCGTGGGCGACTGGCGCGTCATCTACGACGTGGAATCGGGGCGGCTGGTGGTGCGTGTGCTGAAGATCGGCCCGCGCGCAGGGGTGTACGAATGAGCCGAGTGCAGGTGATCGAGAAGGACGGAAAGCCGGCTTTCTACGTGGTGCCGGCCGACCTGTGGGAGCGCGTGCGCGAGCTGGTCGAGGACGCTGAGGATGCAGCCGACTACGCCGCAGCCGCCGCCCAGGATGACGGTGTGCGCTACCCGGCCGCGGTGGCCCATGCCATGGCCGACGGCGCCAGCGCCCTGAAGGCCTGGCGTGAGCACCGGGGCCTGACGCTGCAGGCGCTGGCAGACGCCGCGGGCCTGAGCCGCGCCTACGTCAGCCAGATCGAGGGCGGCAAGCGCACGGGCAGCGCCGCCACGCTCAAGTCGCTGGCCGGGGCGCTCGGCGTGCCGGTGGGGGCGTTGATCGAGCTGTGATCTCGCCGGAGGTGGCGCGCCTGAGCCCGGCTTCCGGCGGGCGCGGCCTCGGAGGTCTCGGTCTGTTGCCGGCCCAATGCGGCGCCCAGGCAAACGAAAAGACTGGACCCTTTCGCCACGCCATCACCACCTCGGCCAGGAGTGACCTCGCTAAGATGGGGTTGCCCTTTCCAACCTCACCCATCGCCATGCGCTCCCACATCGCCGTCGACGAAAAGCTGATGACCGAGGCGCTCAAGGTCACCGGTGCCCGCACCAAGCGGGAAGCGGTGGAACTGGGCCTGAAAACCCTGCTCCAGCTCAACCGCCAGGCCGCCATCCGGCAGCTGCGCGGAGCCGTTCAATGGACAGGTGACCTTGAAGCCATGCGCACGGACGCGCCCAAATGATCCTGGTCGATTCCAGTGTCTGGATCGACTACCTGCGCGGCCGGCGCACTCCGCAGGCCGAACAACTCGACGCCCTGCTTGGAAGTACGCCGCTGGCCATTGGCGACCTGATCCTCACGGAAGTGCTGCAGGGCTGCCCGACCCAGCGACAGTTCGATTTGGTCCGCGAACTGCTGGGCATCCTTACCTTCGTGACCCTGGGCGGCCCGGCAGTGGCCGTAGCGGCGGCGGAGAACTTCCGCACTCTTCGCGCCAAAGGCATCACCGTTCGCAAGACCATCGACACCGTCATCGC
>DAOLLE010000240.1:0-5538 GCA_035331205.1 Burkholderiaceae bacterium | reverse complement strand
GGCCTCCAAACCATGCTCAAAGCGGCGGAGGGTTGACACAGGGTGTCTCATGCCGTGGCCTCCAGGCGGATCGGGACGGCGGGCGCGGCCGCGGCGCTGTCCAGGGCGTGTCCCAGCCCGATGCGGTCGAAGGCGTCCTGCAGCAGCGCCGGCGCGAGCAGCCAGCCGTGGCGGAACAGGCCATTGATGCGCAGCAGGCCCGCCTCGACCAGGGTGTGCGGGTGGTTGTCCGGCAGCGCCGGGCGCAGGTTGGTTTCCAGGTGCTCGATGCGGGCCTCGGCCAGCGCCGGGATCACGCTGTGGGCGGCGGCCAGCAGCTCGACGCCGCTGCGCAGGCTGACCTTGGAGCGGTCCTCGCTCTCGATCTCGCTGGCGCCGACGACGATCATGTCGCCGGGGCGGGGCACGATGTAGACGCGGTGGCGCGGGTGCAGCAGCCGCACCGGGCGCTGCAGGTTCACGCTCGGTGCGTGCAGCCAGGCCAGTTCGCCGCGCACGCCGCGCACCGGCAGGGCGGGCCGGGCGCCGACGCCGCGCACATCCAGGGCCAGGTCGAAGCTGGCGCAGCTGCCGTCGTCGAGCTGGATCCTTCCGGCTTCCACGCTCTGCACGCTGCGGCCCCAGCGCCAGTCGACCTGCGCCGCCGCGTCGCACAGCGCCGGCAGGATCTGGTGCGGCAGGATCTGGCCTTCGCCGGCCAGCAACCAGGCCTTCAGGCCCGGCGCGAGGGCCGGCTCCAGCCGGACCAGCTCGGAGGGGGTCAGGGCCTGGGCGGTGCAGGCCCGGGTGTCCGGGGTGGTGGTCGGCGTGGCCAGGCGGGCCAGCACGCGCTGGGCCGCGCCCAGGTCGCTCGGGTGGGCCACCAGCAGGCTGCCCAGTGCGCGGAAGTACAGCCCCGCGGGCTCCCCCGCCGCCGCAGGGCCCGCGCAGCTGGTGCAGCTGCCGCAGGACGCCGGCAGCGGCTGGGCCGATGGGCGCAGCCGCGCAGCGATCTGCTCCCACAGCGCCAGGGAGCGCCAGCCCAGCGCGGCGATGGTCGGCCCACCGTTCTCCAGCTCGGCCAGCGGGCTGAGCATGCCCGCGGCGGTGAAGCCGGCCGGGCCCCGGCCATCGGAGCGGGCCTGCCCGCTGTCGGCCGGATCGAAGACCGTGACCCGGTGCCCGGCCTGAGCCAGGCTCCATGCGGCCAGCCTGCCCAGCACCCCGGCGCCGGCGATGCCGATGGCCAGCCGCTGGCGGGATCCAAACTGCGCCATCGTCGGCTCCTTCACGCCTGGGTCGAGGTCGGCTGGATCGGGATGTAGAACTCGCCGCCCTTGGCCTTGAACTCGGCCGACTTCTCGGCCATGCCCTTTTCTGCGTAATCGCGCACGTCCTGCGTGATCTTCATCGAGCAGAACTTCGGCCCGCACATCGAGCAGAAGTGCGCTTCCTTCGACGAATCCTTCGGCAGCGTCTCGTCGTGGTAGGCCTCGGCCGTCTGCGGATCCAGGCCGAGCGCGAACTGGTCGCGCCAGCGGAACTCGAAGCGCGCCTTGCTCATCGCGTCGTCGCGCGCGCGCTGGCCCGGGTGGCCCTTGGCCACGTCGGCCGCGTGCGCGGCGATCTTGTAGGCGATGATGCCGGCCTTCACGTCGTCGCGATCGGGCAGGCCCAGGTGCTCCTTCGGCGTCACGTAGCACAGCATCGCGGTGCCCATCCAGCCGATCATCGCCGCGCCGATCGCCGAGGCGATGTGGTCGTAGCCCGGCGCGATGTCGATGGTCAGGGGCCCCAGCGTGTAGAAGGGCGCCTCGTGGCAGTGCTCGAGCTGCTCGTCCATGTTGGCCTGGATCATGTGCATCGGCACATGGCCCGGACCCTCGATCATGGTCTGCACGTCGTGCTTCCAGGCGATCTGGGTCAGCTCGCCCAGCGTGCGCAGCTCGGCGAACTGCGCCTCGTCGTTGGCGTCGGCGCCGGAGCCCGGGCGCAGGCCGTCACCCAGCGAAAAGGTGACGTCGTACGCCTTCATGATTTCGCAAATCTCTTCGAAGTGCGTGTAGAGGAAGTTCTCCCGGTGGTGCGTGATCATCCACTTGGCCAGGATCGAGCCGCCGCGCGAGACGATGCCGGTGCGGCGCTTGGTGGTCATCGGGATGAAGGGCAGGCGCACGCCGGCGTGGATGGTGAAGTAGTCCACCCCCTGCTCGGCCTGCTCGATCAGCGTGTCGCGGAAGATCTCCCAGGTCAGGTCCTCGGCGATGCCGCCCACCTTCTCCAGCGCCTGGTAGATCGGCACCGTGCCGATGGGCACCGGCGAGTTGCGCAGGATCCAGTCGCGCGTGGTGTGGATGTTCTTGCCGGTCGAGAGATCCATCACCGTGTCGCCACCCCAGCGGATCGACCAGACCAGCTTCTCGACCTCTTCCTCGATCGACGAGGTCACCGCCGAGTTGCCGATATTGGCGTTGATCTTGACCAGGAAATTGCGGCCGATGATCACCGGCTCCAGCTCGGGGTGATTGACATTGGCCGGGATCACCGCGCGGCCGCGGGCGACCTCGTCGCGCACGAACTCCGGTGTGATGAGGTCGGGAATGCGCGCACCCATCGCGTTGCCCTTCAGGCGCGCCTCGCGCTCGGCGTCCTGCAGGTACTCGCGCATCCACTCGCGCCGGCCGTTCTCGCGGATGGCGATGTACTCCATCTCGGGCGTGACGATGCCTTGGCGCGCGTAGTGCATCTGGCTGACATTGGCGCCCGCCTTGGCCCGGCGCGGCGTGCGCTGCAGCGCGGCGGCCTCGGCGCGCAGGGCCTCGATGCGGCCACCGTCGCGCTCCTCGTGCTTGCCGCCGTCGTCCAGCGCCACGCGGGCACGGCCGGTGTAAGTCTCGGTGTCGGCGCGGTCGGCGATCCAGCCGGCGCGCACCGGCGCCAGGCCCTGGCGCACGTCGATCGCCACGCTCGGATCGGTGTACGGGCCCGAGGTGTCGTAGACGGTGACGCGCTCGCCGTTGGTCAGCGCGATCTCGCGCATCGGCACGCGGATGTCGGGCCGGCTGCCCTCGACGTGGACCTTGGTGGAGGCGGGGAACGGCTCGCGGGTGAGCGTGAGCAGTTGCTGGAGCTTGTCGGGGGCGTTCATCGGGGCGTCCTTCGGCGGGGGTTGTGCTCCGAAGGTGCCCCGGGGCCGGGTTCGTCGGCGGGGCGACGGACCAGGGGGCCAGGTGGCAGGCTCTTCTTACGCCGGTACGAACCGGATCAAGTACAGCGGGTTCGGCCATTCGGCCATCTCAGCACAGCGGACCACAGCGACCGATGGCGGTCGATGCGACCCGGGGCACCCCGGAGCAGGTCGCGATTCTTGGCCAGCAGCCCGCCGGCCGTCAAGGGCCAGTCCTGCTTGGGCCGCTGGGCCAGCGGTCATCGGGGCGCGGGGCCGTCGTGCTCGATGTGCCCGTCCACCAGCTCGATGACGCGGTCGCAGCGCGCCGCCAGCCGCGGGTCGTGGGTGACGATCAGGAAGGCGGTGTTCAGCTCGGCGTGCATGCGCCGCAGCAGGCCGAAGACCTCGTCGGAGCTCTGCCGGTCGAGGTTGCCGGTGGGCTCGTCGGCCAGCACCAGCGGCGGTGACAGCACCAGCGCACGGGCGATCGCCACGCGCTGCTGCATGCCGCCGGAGAGCTCGCCCGGGCGCTTGTGCATCGCTGTACCCAGGCCCACCGCGTCGAGCAGCGCGCGGGCGCGCTCCATCGCGGCAGGGCCGACGCGGCCCTCGCGCATCAGCGCCGGCAGGGTGACGTTCTCCAGCGCCGAGAAGGCCGGCAGCAGGTGGTGGAACTGGAAGACGAAGCCCAGCGTGCGGCGCCGGCGCAGCGTCAGCCCTGCGTCGTCCAGGCCGACCATCTCCTCGCCCTCGATGCGGTAGCTGCCGTCGGTCGGGCGCTCCAGCAGGCCGAGGATGTTCAGCAGCGTGCTCTTGCCCGAGCCGGAGGGGCCGATCAGCGCGGCGAACTCGCCGGCCGCCAGCTGCAGGCCGACGCCGTGCAGCACCTCGGCCTCGTTGGGCTGGCCGACGTTGTAGCGCTTGCGCACGCCGGTCAGGGTGATCAGTGGGGTGGCGGTCTGTCGGGTGGACATCGCGGCGCTCACAGCCGGATCGCCTGCGCCGGGTCGAGCGCAGCGGCGCGGCGCGCCGGCGCCACCGCGGCGACGATGCCGCAGACCGTGGCCAGCGCGGCGATGCGCAGCGCCAGCCCCGGGGCCAGGGTGATCTGGAACAGCGGCAGACCGTCCGAGCCGCGCACGAAGGTCACGAAGGCCCAGACCAGTCCAGCGGCCAGCAGCACGCCCAGCAGCGAGCCGAGGCCGCCGACGATGGCGCCCTGCAGCAGGAAGACGCGCAGCATCTGGCCCTGCGTGGCGCCCATCGCGCGCAGGATGCCGATCTCGCGCTGCTTCTGCACGACGGACACCACCAGCACGCTGGCGATGCCCAGCACGACCACGACCATCACCACCGCGCGGATCAGCCCGGTGCTGACCGACTGGGCGTTCAGTGCCGACACCAGCTGGGCGTTGGCCTGCTGCCAGCTCTCGATCTCGCCGGGGAACTGGCGGCGCAGGCGCTCGGCCAGCTCCTGCGCGGCCCAGACGTCCACCAGCGTCAGGTCCAGCACCGTGGCGCCGCCGGGCAGGCCGAGCAGGCTCTGCGCGGCGCGCAGCGGCACGATGACGGTGCGCCGGTTCAGGTCGCGCACGCCCAGGTCCACGAGTGCGGTGACGCGCACCGAGTCGCTCACGCCGCTGGCGGCGCCCGTTGCTGAGGGGCTGCCCGTGCCGGTGGTCAGCGCCACCCGGTCGCCCACGCGCACGCCCAGGTCGTCGGCCAGCTCGCGCCCGAGGATGGCCTCACCCGGCCCGAGCCGCGCGCTGCCGGCCACCACCTTGCTGCGCAGGCCGATGATGCGGTCGTAGCGGTCCAGATCGACGCCCATCAGCGCGATCGATTTCGCCGCCTCGCCGCGCAACGCCAGGCCGGCGCCAGAGACCATCGGCGAGACGGCCGCCACCTCGGGCATCGCCTCCAGCAGCGGCAGCATCGCCTGCCAGTTGGTGATCGTGCGCAGACGCTGGGCGCGCGGCTGGGTCATCGTCAGCGCGGTGACGCCCGATGCGGCAGCGCGTGCCGGCGCCACCTCGTCCTGCGGCGCCTTGATCGTCAGGTGTGCCTGGGCGCCCAGCGTCTTGGTCAGCGTGTTGGCCTGCAGGCCGCTGATCAGGGCCGAGATGTAGGCCACCACCGCGACGCCCGCGGCCACGCCGACGATGATCAACAGCGTCTGCATCCGCCCCTCGCGCAGGAAGCGCAGGGCGACGCGGCGTTCGAAACCCAGCCAGTCGAGCATGGTGGGCCGGTGCCTCAGCGGCCCATCGCGTTGGTCAGCGTGGCGCCGGCGTCGTCGGCCTTGGCGCGCTGGAGTGCCGCGGTGGCCGGGCCGATCTCGGCGCGCACCCGCTCACCGGGTGCCGGCGTGGGGCCGGTGAGCAGCACGT
>DAOLLE010000239.1:0-5552 GCA_035331205.1 Burkholderiaceae bacterium | reverse complement strand
TGATCGAGTGGTACTGCTTGAAGAACTGCGTCATGTCCACGATCAGGTCGCGGATGACCGGCAGGCCCGGCAGCGGCTTGAGCACCACCACGCCCGACAGGTCGCGCATGTTGGTCAGGCAGGCCAGGCCGTTCTTGCCGTTGATGTTCATCGCGTCGGAGCCGCACACGCCTTCACGGCAGGAGCGGCGGAACGACAGCGTCGGGTCGACCTTTTTGAGCTTGACCAGGGCGTCCAGCAGCATGCGCTCGTGACCGTCGAGTTCCACCTCGATCGTCTGCATGTAGGGCTTGGCGTCCTTGTCCGGGTCGTAGCGGTAGATCTGGAAGGTGCGAAGTGCCATCTTGATTGCTCCTGCTGCG
Source organism: Burkholderiaceae bacterium (assembly GCA_035331205.1). Lineage (GTDB taxonomy): Bacteria > Pseudomonadota > Gammaproteobacteria > Burkholderiales > Burkholderiaceae_C > Sphaerotilus. The sequence continues at coordinate 5,190 of DAOLLE010000239.1, read as the reverse complement.
CCTTAGAAGGTGCGGACCTTCGGCGGCACGCTGTCCACCGACAGCGGCTTGAGGTTCACGGGCTTGTACGACAGGCTGTTGGTGGCACTGTCCCAGAGGGTGTGCTTCATCCATTCCTTGTCGTTGCGGCCCAGCGGGAACTCGGCGTCGTCGGCACCGCGCTCGTAGTCCTTGACGGTGTGCGCGCCACGGCATTCCTTGCGGGCGGCCGCCGAGGTCATGGTGGCCTGCGCGGCCTCCATCAGGTTCTCGACTTCCAGCGCCTCGATGCGCGCGGTGTTGAAGACCTTGGACTTGTCCTTGAGCGTGATCGCCTTCACGCGGTCGCGGATCGCGTTGATCTTGACCGTGCCCTCATCCATGATCTTCTGGGTGCGGAACACGCTGGCGTGCTGCTGCATCGTCGAGCGGATGTCGTTGGCGACGTCCTGGGCGTACTCGCCGGAGCTGCTGCCGTCCAGCCGGCCCAGGCGGGCCAGCGAGCGGTCGGCGGCGTCCTTGGGCAGGTCCTTGTGGGACTTCGGCGAGGACTTGAGCGACTCGATGATGTGGTTGCCGGCCGACTTGCCGAACACCAGCAGGTCGAGCAGCGAGTTGGTGCCCAGGCGGTTGGCGCCGTGCACCGACACGCAGGAGCACTCGCCCACTGCATACAGGCCACCGACCACGCTCTTGTAGTCGTCGCCCTTGGGCACGACCACCTGACCGCTGATGCCGGTCGGGATGCCGCCCATCTGGTAGTGGATGGTCGGCACCACCGGGATCGGCTCCTTGGTGATGTCGACGTTGGCGAAGTTGTGGCCGATCTCGTAGACCGACGGCAGGCGCTTGAGGATGGTCTCGCCGCCCAGGTGGGTCATGTCGAGCACGACGTAGTCCTTGTTGGGACCGCAGCCGCGACCTTCCTTGATTTCCTGGTCCATGCAGCGCGAGACGAAGTCACGCGGCGCCAGGTCCTTCAGCGTCGGGGCATAGCGCTCCATGAAGCGCTCGCCCTTGTCGTTGCGCAGGATCGCGCCTTCGCCACGGCAGCCTTCGGTCAGCAGCACGCCCGCACCGGCCACGCCGGTGGGGTGGAACTGCCAGAACTCCATGTCCTGCAGCGGGATACCCGAGCGCGCGGCCATGCCCAGGCCGTCACCGGTGTTGATGAAGGCGTTGGTCGACGCGGCGAAGATCCGGCCGGCACCGCCCGTGGCCAGCAGCGTGGCCTTGGCTTCGAGGATGTAGACCTCGCCCGTCTCCATCTCCAGCGCGGTCACGCCCAGCACGTCGCCGTCGGCGTCGCGGATCAGGTCCAGCGCCATCCACTCGACGAAGAACTGCGTGCGCGCCGACACGTTGCGCTGGTACAGCGTGTGCAGCATCGCGTGGCCGGTGCGGTCGGCCGCGGCGCAGGCGCGCTGCACCGGCTTCTCGCCGTAGTTGGCGGTGTGGCCGCCGAAGGGGCGCTGGTAGATCGTGCCGTCCGGGTTGCGGTCGAACGGCATGCCGAAGTGCTCGAGCTCGTAGACGACCTTCGGCGCTTCACGGCACATGAACTCGATGGCGTCCTGGTCACCCAGCCAATCCGAGCCCTTGACGGTGTCGTAGAAGTGGTAGTGCCAGTTGTCCTCGGACATGTTGCCCAGCGACGCACCGATGCCACCCTGGGCCGCCACGGTGTGCGAACGGGTCGGGAAGACCTTGGTCAGCACGGCCACGCTCAGGCCGGCCTGGGCCAGCTGCAGCGAGGCACGCATGCCCGAGCCGCCCGCGCCGACGATCACCACGTCGAACTTGCGGCGCGGCAGGGAACCAGCGTAGCTGGCAGAAGTAGCGATGGCCGCCATCAGAGCCTCCAGAGAACTTGCACAGCCCAGCCGGCGCAACCGACGAGCCAGACGATCGTGGCCACCTGCAGGGCCAGACGCAGGCCCAGGGACTTGGTGACGTAATCCATGAAGATGTCACGCACGCCCACCCAGGCATGCCAAGCCATCGCGAGGATGACGGTGAAGGTCAGCGTCTTCATCCATTGGGACGAGAAGATCGCCGCCCAGCGGTCATACCCGAGCGGCCCGCCGAAGAGCACCTGCGCCAGCAGCACGACCGTGAACAGTGCCATCAGCACGGCCGTCACGCGCTGCACGAGCCAGTCGCGCAGACCGTAGTGCGCACCGACGACGATGCGCTTCGATCCATAGTTGTTGGACATGATGGAAACCGAGGTTCGAGGAGGGAATCAGAACAGGCCGAACAACTTGGCCGCGAGCGCCACGGTCAGCAGCAGGCTGATGGCAAAGCTCACCACCGCCGACGAGTGCCCCTGCTCCTTGGTCACGCTATGGGTGGCATCCATCCACAGGTGGCGCACGCCGGCGCAGAAGTGATGCAGGTAGGCCCAGATCAGACCCAGCGCGACCAGCTTGGCCAGCGGACTGGACAACACCGCGGTGAAGGTCTCGAAGGAAACTTCCGAGCTGACGCTGGTATCGAACATCCAGATCACGAACGGCAGCAGCACGAACATCAACACACCGCTGGCGCGGTGCAGGATGGACAGCTTGGCTGCGAGGGGGAGTCGGTACTGGGTGGCGTCGATCAGCCGCATCGGGCCGGGCCGCTGCTTGAGGGTATCTGCCATGACGTGCCTTGTGACAAAGTGAACCGATGGATTTTATTGCAATGCAACAGTGAGAAAGCTGACAACTCGGCCTGCGGCGATTTCGCGACTGCCTTGCGTCAACTCAATTCGTTGCGGTAGTGGTGCGTGGCGGTGTGATACAGGCCGCGCCGCCATTCGACCGGCTTGTCTCCGTAGGTGCGCGACAGGCGCTCCACGCTGAGCAGCGGCGCGCCCACCGGCACCTTCAGCAGCTCGGCCACCGCAGCATCCGCCGCGACGGCGCGGATCTTTTCCTCGGCGCGGATCATCCGCACGCCGAACTCGGACTCGAAAAGACCGTACAGCGGCCCCCTGTACTCGCTCAACCGCTCGGCCGTCAGCCCCTTGAACAGAGAGCCGGGCAGCCAGATGTCGTCGAGCACCACCGGCCGGCCATCGCTGGACAGCGTGCGGCGCACCTGCACCGCCATGTCACCGGACTTCAGGTCCAGCGCACGCGCCACGTCGGCGGGTGCGCGCGCGCGCCGGCAGTCCAGGAAGCGGCGCTGCATCGGCGCAGGCGTACCACCCTCCTCGGTCTGCAGGCGCAGGAAGCGGTACTGGACCTGCTCCTCGCTGTGCGTGGCCACGAAGGTGCCCTTGCCCTGACGGCGCACCAGCAGGTTCTCGGCCGCCAGCTCGTCGATGGCCTTGCGCACCGTGCCCTGGCTGACGCGAAAGCGCGCCGCCAGCTCCAGCTCGCTGGGAATGGCCTCGCCCGGCTTCCACTCCCCGCCCTGCAGCCCACGCATGATCAGTGCCTTGATCTGCTGGTATAGCGGGCTGAACGCCGGCGCGACCTCGCCCACCCGATCGGCGACGCCGGCAGGCGATGAGGCAGAGGATGCGCTCGAAGCGCTGGACGCGGACAGGGCCATGTTCGCCATTGCAGCACAACCACCCACCCCGAGGCAACGATGTGCAACTGATGTCTTATATAAGACATAAGATTATTGACACTCCCCGGGTCAACCCCTAGACTGCGCGATACTTGCGATCCGGCCCCCACGCCCGTGCAGGGGAATTTCCCCGCTGCGGCCAGCCTGTGCGACAGGCCGTGACACCGGCACCGCCTGTGATCCACCCGATTTCCCACCCACTCCCAGGAGCCTCGCCCATGAGCAAGTCCCCCGTTCGCGTCGCCGTCACCGGCGCCGCCGGCCAGATCGGTTACGCCCTGCTGTTTCGCATCGCCTCCGGCGAAATGCTGGGCAAGGACCAGCCCGTCATCCTGCAGCTGCTGGAAATCCCCGACGAGAAGGCCCAGAACGCGCTGAAGGGCGTGATCATGGAGCTGGAAGACTGCGCCTTCCCGCTGCTGGCCGGCATCGAGGCCCACGCCGACCCGATGACCGCCTTCAAGGACACCGACTACGCCCTGCTGGTCGGCGCCCGTCCCCGTGGCCCCGGCATGGAGCGCGCCGACCTGCTGGCCGCCAATGCCCAGATCTTCACCGCCCAGGGCAAGGCCCTGAACGCCGTGGCCTCGCGCAACGTGCGCGTGCTGGTGGTCGGCAACCCCGCCAACACCAACGCCTACATCGCGATGAAGTCGGCCCCGGACCTGCCGGCCAAGAACTTCACCGCCATGCTGCGCCTGGACCACAACCGCGCCGCCTCGCAGATCGCCAGCAAGATCGGCTGCGCCGTCGGTGACATCGAGAAGCTGGCCGTGTGGGGCAACCACTCGCCGACCATGTACGCCGACTACCGCTTCGCGACCGTCGATGGCAAGTCGGTGAAGGACACCATCAACGACCACGATTGGAACGCCAACGTGTTCCTGCCGACCGTGGGCAAGCGTGGCGCCGCCATCATCGCCGCGCGCGGCCTGTCGTCGGCCGCGTCGGCCGCCAACGCCGCCATCGACCACATGCGCGACTGGGCCCTGGGCACCAACGGCAAGTGGGTCACCATGGGCATCCCGTCCAAGGGCGAATACGGCATCCCCGCTGAAACGATGTTTGGCTACCCCGTCACCTGCGAAGGCGGCGAGTACAAGATCGTCGAAGGTCTGCCGATCGACGCATTCAGCCAAGAGTGCATCAACAAGACCCTGGCCGAGCTCGAGGGCGAGAAGGACGGCGTCAAGCACCTGCTGTAAGCCGCGTCTTCCATGACCCATCCGCGCGACATCCTGCTGGGTGCCCAGGCGGCGGCGGGCCTGCTGCCGGTCTGTGACCACTACAGCGGTGCGCCCGCGCGGATGCGCAAGAGCCTGCAATTGCAGGCAGAAATGATGCAGGAGTTCGGCGCTTGCGTCTTCGACGTGACGCTGGACTGTGAAGACGGCGCCCCTGTGGGTGCCGAGGCCGAGCATGCGGCGCTGGTGGCCGAACTGGCGCTGCACGAGGCCGCACCCGGCACCCGCGTGGCGGCCAGGGTCCACGCTGTGGACCACCCGGCCTTTGCCCAGGATGTGGACACCATTGTGGGCCGGGCAGGCCACCGCCTGTGCCACCTCATGCTGCCCAAGGTAGAGTCCGTGGAGGACATCGACCGCGCCGCACAACTGCTGGATCAGGCGGGTGCGCCGCATCTGG
>DAOLLE010000238.1:0-5575 GCA_035331205.1 Burkholderiaceae bacterium | reverse complement strand
CGAGGGGGAAACGCACCATCAGCCCGACGGGGGCGAAGTCGCGGGCCGCGTCGTAGCTCAGTTTGGAATAGAGGTGCGGGTTGGCCGCCAGCGTCGCGGTGTCGGCCGTCAGCAGGGTGTAGCCATCGGGGCGGGCCTTGGCGCCGTAGTCGGCGCCGATGTTGGTGGCCGCGCCGGGCTTGTTCAGGATGACGATCGGCTGGCCCAGCGCCTTGGCCATCGGCTCGGCCAGGGCGCGCGCGACGATGTCCGAGCCGCCACCGGCCGGGTAGGGCACCACCCATTCGATGGCCTTGTCGGGGTAGGCGGCCAGCGCAGCCTGCGCGATGGTTTGACCGGCCAGCGCGACGAGCGCGGCGAGGGCCAGGCGGCGGCCTGGGCGTGGTGGGCGGTTCGTGGTGTTCAAGGGCAGGTGTCCGTGGTTCGATCAGCGCAGGATTCGCTCGGGATTGTCGCCTCGGCCCGTCGTCCGCACAGGCCCTAGGATGGCGCCCATGTCCATCCCCCCACCCACGCTGCCGGCCGGGCCCGAGGCCCATGCCGAAGCCCTCGTCACTGCCCAGGGTCTGTCCTTCGCCCACCCGGGTCTGGCGGTGTTTGCCGACCTCGATTTCGCTCTGCGCCCGGGCCTGACGCTGCTGCGCGGCGGCGAGGGCCGCGGCAAGACCAGCCTGCTGCGCCTGCTCGCGGGCGAGGCGCAACCCAGCGGCGGGCGGCTGCGGCGTCACTTGCCGGCGCAGGGTGCGCTCTGGTACGAACGGCCGCAGGACGAGGCGCACGACGAGGTGCTCGCCGAAGCCTGGCTGGCGCAGCGGCGCGCGCGCTTTCCGCATTGGCGCGACGATGTGGCGCAGGCGCTGATCGAGGCCTTCGGGTTGGGGGAGCACCTGGGCAAGCGGCTGCTGATGCTCTCCACCGGCAGCCGGCGCAAGGTCGGGCTGGTGGGTGCGGCCGCCAGCGCAGCGGTGCTGACGCTGCTCGACCAGCCCTGGGCGGCACTGGACGCCCGCTCCGGCCGGGTGCTGAGCGAGCTGCTGGCCGACGCGGCCGAGGACCGCCAGCGCGCCTGGGTCGTCGCCGACTACGAGCGGCCAGCCGATCTGGCCGATGTGGCCTGGGCCGGCGTGATCGACTTGGGGGACTGATGGCCGTCGATGCCGGCTTTGCGCTTCTTCACAGGGTCCGCACATGGGCGGCGCAGTGGCTCGCCTAGAGTCGCGGGCAGCGAATGACCCTGTTCAACTTCTGGTTTTCTATGCTGCCCGTTTCTCGATTCACCGACGCGCGCCCCCCTACCGCGCCCGATCGAGCCGCTGCGCCCGCGCGTCGGCCGGCTGCACCCCGGCTGCTGCGCGTGGGCGTGTTCGGCCTCACGCTGGGTGCGGCCCTGTTGGCCGGCTGCGAGTCGATCCGGCCGCCGCAGCCCTGGGAAAAGGGCGAGCTGGCGCGCCCGCAGATGTCGATGGACAAGGACCCGCTGGAGGCGCGCTTCACCTCGCACATCTACTTCAGCAAGGAAGGCTCGTCGGGCGGCGAAGGCGTGGGCGGAGGTGGCTGTGGCTGCAACTGAACGACGCACGCACAGCGGTTTCGCGGGCTTTGGCTCCATCGTGCTGGCCGCCTGCGCGCTGCCGGGCGTGCTGGCCAGCGGCCCGGCCCAGGCCGAAGAGGCGCCCGAGCGCGGCGTGATCGGTTTCAGCCTATCGAGCTACCGCGAGCAGCAGGACGGCAGCAGCAGCTCGGCCACCACCTCGTCGTCCACCTCGACGTCGAAGACCGCCGCGGCCGCGACGGTGTCGGCGGCCAGCGGGGGCAGCAGTGGCGGCAGCACGGGCGGTGGGTCCAGTGGCAGCACCTCGTCGACCTCCGGCGCCAGCCGCACGGTGGACCGCGTGCACGTGACCTCGCCGAGCCTGTACGCGCTGGTCCCGCTGGGCCGGCGCTGGGCGATCGAGGGCTCGGGCACGGTGGACCGCGTCTCGGGCGCCTCGCCGACCTACTACACCGACGAAGCCAGCATGGCGAGCTTCCGCGACACGCGCCGCGCGCTGGACGGCAAGCTCACGCGTTACTTCGACCGCCAGAGCGTTGCGCTGGGGCTGTCGCAGTCGCGCGAGTCGGACTACCTCTCGCGCGCGCTGTCGCTGGAGAGCAAGTTCGCCTCCGCCGACCAGAACACCACCTTCAACGTCGGACTGGGGCTGACGCGCGACACGATCAACCCGAGCAACGGGCGGGTGCTGGAGGCGCACAAGCACATCAACGAGGTTCAATTGGGCGTCACGCAGGCGCTGAGCCTGCGCGACCTGGTGCAGGCGACCTGGTCGCACAGCGCCCAGCGCGGCTACCTCGACGACCCGTACAAGAGCTTCGACCACCGACCCGACAGCCGCTCGGCCAACGTGGTCATGCTGCGCTGGAACCACTGGCTGGGCAGCTCGACGCTGGGTGGCGCGGCGCTGAAGACCAGCTACCGCTGGTACCGCGACGACTGGGGCGTGCAGTCGCACACCGTCGAGGGGGCTCTGGCAATTCCGGTCAGCCGCGATGGCCGCTCGACGCTGACACCCGAGGTCCGCTGGTACAGCCAGAGCGCAGCGCGCTTCTACGTGCCCGCCGACACCAGCTCGCCGACCTACCCGGCGCCGGCCGACACCAGCGGCTACACCACGCTGGACCAGCGTCTGGCGGCCTGGGGGGCGATCACGCTGGGCGTCAAGCTCGACCTGGCGCTGGACAACGACTGGTCGCTGAGCACGAAGTTCAGCGGCTACCGCCAGCAGGCCAGCTACCGCTGGATCGGCGAGGGCTCGACCGGCCTGGCCGGGCTGACCGCCTACTTCTGGCAGGTCGGCCTGCGCCGGGCGTTCTGAGCGGGGGGGCGTGATGCACAGCCCCCAGCGCGGCCGGTGGGCGCCCAAGCCAAGCGCCCCCGCAGCGCTTGCCCCTGCGCCGCTCGACGCCACCGCAGTGGACGGCGGCTGGCTCTTCAACTTTCGCGCCCTGGGCGGGCCCTGCGAGGTCCGCCTCGACGACGCCGAGCCCTTCACGGCCCTGCGCGAGCAGGCCGAGGCCGCCGCGGCCGAGGTGCACCGCATCGAGGCGCGCTACTCGCGCTACCGCGCCGACAGCCTGCTCAGCCGCATCAACGCCGCCGCGGGGCAGGCCGAGCCGGTGGCGATCGACGCCGAGACCGCCGCGCTGCTGAATTTCGGTGGGCTGCTGCACGCACAGAGCGAGGGCCGCTTCGACCTGACCAGTGGCGTGCTGCGCCAGGCCTGGGACTTCCGCTGCGGCCAACTGCCGACGCCCGAGCGCATCGACGCAGCGCGGCGACTCGTGGGCTGGCACAAGGTCGAGCTCGGCGAGGACCGGGTGCGCCTGACCGAGCCCGGCATGGAGCTGGACCTGGGCGGCATCGGCAAGGAGTACGCCGCCGACCGCGCTGCCAGCGCGCTTCAGGCCGCCGGGCTGCGCCACGGCTGGGTCAACCTGGCGGGCGACCTCCGGGTGCTCGGACCCCGCCCGGACGGCACGCCCTGGCAGTTCGGCATCCAGCACCCGCGCGACAGCGCCGCGCTGCTGGCCACGCTGCCGCTGGCCGACGGCGCGTTGGCCACCAGCGGTGACTACGAGCGCTTCATCGAGCAGGGCGGGCGGCGCTACTGCCACATCCTCGACCCGCGCAGCGGCTGGCCGGTGGGGCAGTGGCGCTCCGTCAGCGTCGTGGCGCCCACCTGTACCGCCGCGGGCGCGCTGACCACGCTGGCGATGCTGATGGGCCCGGAGGCCCTCGATCTGCTGCACGCCCAGGGCGTAGCGTTTCTGGCGGTGGACGCGCAGGGGCAGGTGCATCGCTCGGGCTGAGCCGGCGCGCCGCTGGCTACCATCGAACGATGTGCAACCTCTACCAGATGACGCCCAAGGAAGATCTGGAGCGCTACTTCCGCGCCCGGGTGCGGGACGCGGGCTACCGGGCCAGCACGGTCGGGCCCTTCGGCCGCGGCGCATTCCTGCGGCCCGCCCAGGCGGCGCCCGAGGTGGTGACGGGCCAGTGGGGCATGATCGCGCCGCGCAGCCGCACGCCGCGACCCGAGTCCCGTGCGATCCTCACCAACAACGCGCGCGCCGAAACCCTGGCGCAGAAGTGGACCTACCGCGATGCCTGGGCTGCTGGCCGGCGCTGCCTGATCCCGGCGAGCTGGTTCCAGGAACCGAACTGGGAAACCGGCCGCAACCTCTGGTGGCAGCTGCGACGCGCCGACGGCACTCCCTGGGCGCTGGCCGGGCTCTGGTCGGAATGGACCGACCCGCAGACCGGCGAGCTGCTGCCCAACTACACCCTGATCACCTGCAACTGCGACGCCCACCCGCTGCTGGCGCGCCTGCACAAGCCCGACCCCACGCTGCCGCCCGACGCGCAGGACAAGCGCTCGGTGGTGTCCGTCGAGCCCAGCGACTGGTACACCTGGCTGCTGGGCAGCGAAGCCGAGGCCCGCGCGCTGATCCGCCCCCCAGCGCTGGCGGTGATCGATGCGTCGGTCTCCCGGCAGACCGACGCGATCCTGTCGCAGCGGAGCTTGCTGGAATGAAGGCGGCCGGGGGCCCCCTTCAGCACGGGCGCGCGCAGCCCCCGCCGACGGGGATGAACCTCGGCGCTTGCGGCGTCCGGGGCCAATGTTTAGACTTCATCTAAACATCTTCTGGGCCAACGCATGACCACCACCGTTCTCGACCTCAAGCACTGGGGCAATAACCTGGGTGTGCGCCTGCCCGCAGCCATCGCCCGGGCCGCCGATCTGCACGCCGACCAGCGCGTCAGCATCACCGTGGAAGGGGAGCGGGTGATCATCACCCCGCTGCGCGAAGCCGTGCCGACGCTCGAACAGCGGCTGGTCCGCTTCGACCCCGAACGCCATGGCGGCGAAGCCATGCCCACGGACGACACACTGGGCGCCGAGAAGTGGTGAGAGCCGCAAAGTCCTGGGCGCCGGACCGCCAGGACGTCATCTGGATCGACTGCAACCCGCAGCGTGGTCAGGAAATGCGGGATGTGCATCCCTTTCTCGTGCTGTCACCCCGGGCCTTCAACGAGCGGACCTCGCTGGTGATCGGCCTGCCGATGACCACCGCCGCTTACAACGCCGACAACCCGTTCGCCGTCGCAGTGGGAACGGCGACGGGCCGCAAGGCAGGCGCGACCAGCTACGTGCTCTGCCACCAGCCCAAATCCTTCGACTGGCGCTTGCGTGCCGGCGCCCCCCATCCGTCAAGACGTGTTCCGGATGTCCGCTTCGCCGAGGTGCTGGTGGTGCTGAATCAGATCGTGCAGTTGGGGTGATGCGCAGCCGAATACATCAAATGGCAACACGCCAGCCGTAACCATGCCGGGATTCTGGAAGTGGAATCGGGCGGAGGAAAAAATGAATTTTAACTTTGAGAAAGTGAAGCGTTTGCCGCCGGAGCAGCAAGAACGATTCGCAGGCATTACCGCGGAAATAGTTTGTGAGTCATTTGTATTTAGTCGGCCTTGCGAAATTCACCCCCTGCTACCGGACGGGTAGTGATGAGAGCC
>DAOLLE010000237.1:0-5620 GCA_035331205.1 Burkholderiaceae bacterium | reverse complement strand
GCAGGCCGGGGCGGCCGAGCTCGCGGCTCACCTCGTCGAGCAGGCGCCGGGCGATCGGGTCGACGTCGCCGGCGCGCTCGCGCAGCGGCGGCATCTGCAGCGTCACGCCGGCCAGGCGGTAGTACAGGTCCTCGCGAAAGCGCCCGGCCGCCACGTCCTCGGCCAGTCGGCGGTGCGTGGCCGCGACCACGCGCACGTCCACCGGCACCGCGCGGGTCGAGCCCACCGGGCGCAGCTCGCCTTCTTGCAGCACGCGCAGCAGCTTGACCTGGAAGGCCGGCGAGGTCTCGCCGATCTCGTCGAGGAAGACGGTGCCGCCGTGCGCGCGCTGGAACAGGCCGATGTGGTCCTCGTAGGCGCCGGTGAAGGCGCCGCGCTTGTGGCCGAAGAGCTCGCTCTCCAGCAGCGTGTCGGGAATCGCCGCGCAGTTCTCCAGCACGAAGGGCCCCGCCGCGCGCGGGCTGGCGTAGTGGATCGCGCGGGCCAGCAGCTCCTTGCCGGTGCCCGATTCGCCCAGGATCAGCACCGACAGGTCGTAGCGCGCCACCCGCGCGGCCATCTCGCACACCGCATCGAGCGGGCTGCCGGGGGCGCGTTCGATGCGGTCGAAGTCGAAGGCCGAGCGCGCCTGCGCCAGCCGGTCGGCCCGGCGGTGGCGCAGCACCGAGGTGCCCGCGCGCAGGTCCAGCTCCAGGCGCGTCAGGCCCTGCTGCAGGCCGCGGGCCTCGACGGCGCCACGCACCGTCTGCAGCAGGTGGTCGGGCACCCAGGGCTTGAGGATGTACTGGTAGATCCCGGCCTCGTTGACGCCGGCGATGATGTCCTCGCTGTCGGTGTAGCCGGAGATGATGATGCGCACCGCCTCGGGCCAGCGCTCGCGCACCTCGCGCAGGAACTCCACGCCCGACAGCCCGGGCATGCGCTGGTCGCAGAGGATCACCGCCACCTCGTGGCGCTCCATCAGCGTGCGCGCCTCGTCGGCCGAGCCGGCGCAGAGCACGCGGAAGTCCTCGTCCAGCGTGCGGCGTATCGCGTCCTGCGAGCGCACCTCGTCGTCGACCACCAGCACCAGCGGCAGGTCGGCGCCGTCGTCGGCGGGGGGGAACGGGGCGGCGGGGGCGTCGAAATCCATGGGCGGGTCCTTGGGGCGATGGTAGCGGCGTGGCATCCCCCCGCGCCCTGCTGACTACACTGACCCAATGACCTCGCCCGCGCTGCCCGCCTGCCCCGACTTGCCCGGTCTCCCGGATTTCCGCTCAGCCGCCTTTCTGCTCGGCCACGTGCGCGACACGCTGGCCTTCTACGAGCGCGCCGGGGCGCTCGACCCCAGCGGCGGTTTCTTCCACTACTTCAAGGACGACGGGACGGTCTACGACCGGCGCAGCCGCCACCTGGTCAGCAGCACGCGCTTCGTCTTCAACCACGCGATGGCCTTCCGCCGCTTCGGCCGGCCCGAGGACCAGGCCGCCGCCCGCCACGGCCTGCGCTTCCTGCACCAGGCGCACGCCCAGCCGCAGGGCGGCTTCGCCTGGACGCTGGACTGGGACGGCGAGCGCCAGCGCGCCAGCGTCACCGACGGCACGAACCACTGCTACGGGCTGGCCTTCGTGCTGCTGGCGCACGCGCACGCGCTGATGGCCGGCCTCGACGAGGCCCGCGCCGGGCTGGACGCCACCTGGGCGCTGATGGAGGCCCGGTTCTGGGAACCTGACCACGGGCTGTACGCCGACGAGGCCACGCCCGACTGGCAGGTCGGCCCCTACCGCGGCCAGAACGCCAACATGCACGGCTGCGAGGCGATGCTCGCCGCCTTCGAGGCCACCGGCGAGCGCCGCTTCCTCGACCGCGCGCTGACGCTGGCCGAGTCGATCACCCAGCGCCAGGCGGCCCTGGCCGACGGCCTGGTCTGGGAGCACTACCGCAGCGACTGGTCAGTGGACTGGGACTACAACCGCGACGACCGGACCAACATCTTCCGCCCCTGGGGCTACCAGACCGGCCACCTGACCGAATGGGCCAAGCTGCTGCTGCAGCTGGAGCGGCAGCTGCTGCTCCACCGGCCCGAGGCCGAGCGCCCCGACTGGCTGCTGCCCACCGCGCAGCGCTTCTTTGACACCGCGATGCGCCACGGCTGGGACGCCCAGCACGGCGGGCTGGTCTACGGCGTCGCGCCCGGCGGGGCCGCCTGCGACGCCGACAAGTACTTCTGGGTCCAGGCCGAGAGCCTGGCCGCCGCCGCCTGGCTGGCGCAGCGCAGCGGGGATGATGCTTACTGGACGTGGCACGACCGGATCTGGGCCTACAGCTGGGCCCACTTCGTCGATCACCGCCACGGCGCCTGGTACCGCATCCGCACGCCGGACAACCGGGCCTACTCGGACGAGAAGAGCCCGGCCGGCAAGACCGATTACCACACGATGGGCGCCTGCTGGGACGTGCTCAAGGCGCTGGGCGCCTGAGCGTCCGTCCGCAGTCCGCAGCCTGCAGTCCGCAGCGTCAGCCCGCCGCGGCGTTCTTGCGCAGCGTGGGCAGGCCGACGCCTGCGGCGTCGAAGCCGCCGTCGGCCGCCACCACCTGGCCGTTGACGTAGCTGGCCGCGTCGCTGCAGAGGAAGCCCACCACGTTGGCGATTTCCTCGGTGGTGCCGTAGCGGTTCAGCGGGATCACGTCGTGGTAGTCCGAGCGGATCGCCACGCTGTGCACCAGCTTGGCCATCTCGGTCTCCACCGGGCCGGGGGCCACGGCGTTGACGCGGATGCCCACGGTGCCCAGCTCGGTGGCCTGCTGCCTGGTCAGGTGGATCAGCGCGGCCTTGCTGGTGCCGTAGGCCACGCGCAGCGTGCTGGCGCGCAGGCCGGAGATGCTGGCGATGTTGACCACCGCGCCGCCGCCGGTCTTCTTCATCACCGGCGCCACGGCCTGGGTGCAGAGGAAGGGGCCGTTCAGGTTCGTGCCCAGCACGGTCTGCCACTCCTCGAAGCTGGTCTGGCCGATGGGCTTGAATACCGCGACGCCGGCGTTGTTGACCAGCGCGTCGATGCGGCCGAAGACGACCTCGGTCTTCGCGGTGGCGGCGGCAACCTGGTCGGGCTGCGACACGTCGCAGTGGATCGCCAGCACGCGCGTGGCGTCGTTCAGCTCGTCGGCGGTGCGGCCCAGCGTCTCGGCGTCGATGTCCCAGAGCGCGACGCGGTAATCGCGCGCCAGGAACCAGCGCGCCACTTCGAGGCCGATGCCGCGGGCGCCACCGGTGACGACGGCGACGCGTTGGGCGGAAGAATCGGTGGAGGTGGACATGGGGGTTGTCTCCGTTGTGGGTGGGGAAAGCGGGAAGGACTTCAGAGGAAAGGGGCTCAATCCGGCTGCGGCCGGCCGAGCTGCTGTTGGGTCAGCTCGCGGCTGGCCTGCATCAGGCGGTTGCCCAGCGCCGCGCGGCGGGCGGCGCCCAGGCGGGGTTCGATCGCGGCCAGGCTGATCGAGGCCACCGGGCGGTTGTGGCGGTCGTAGACCGGCACGCCCAGCGCCCAGCTGCTCTCCAGCACCAGGCCGGGGTTGAGGCAGTAGCCCTGCGCGCGGGTCTCCAGGATCAGCGCGCGGATGGCCGCGTCGGTGCAGCGCGGGTAGTGCGCCACGCGCTGCGCGGCGTTGCGCACCAGGATGGCGTCGATGTCCGCATCGGCAAGCGCGGCCAGCATCGCGCAGCTGCCGGCGCCCACGCCCAACGGCCAGCGGTCGCCGGCCTTGACGAGCTGGTTGCGGATCGGGAAGTCGCCCTCGGCGCGCGACAGGCAGATGCTCTCGTCGCCGTGCAGCACGGTGAAGAAGAGGGTGTCGCCCGACTCCAGCGCCAGCGCGTTCATCAGCGGCGCGGCCAGGCGCTGCAGCTCGTAGCTGGGCTCGGCCGCCAGCCCGACGGCGAAGGCCTCCGGCCCGAGCCGGTAGGCACCGGTGGCGCGGTCGTGGATCACGAAGCCCTCGTCCACCAGCGTCAGCGTCAGGCGGATCGCGGTGGCCTTGGCCAGCCCCAGGCGCCGGCCGATCTCGTTCATGCGCAGCCCGCCCGGGCCCACGCGGGTGAGCAGGCGCAGCACCGCCAGGCCGCGGCGCAGCGTTTGCGCACCGGCGGTCTCGCCACGCGGGGCGTCGGCGGCTTCCTGGGGGGAGAGCGGGGGCTCCGGGTTTACCCCGGCGGATTGGTCCATATATCGAACCAGTTTGTGTGTGAGACGGACTGAGAGGGCAATTCTTGCGGGATTCTGACGCTTAGCATCGCATGAATCGCCCCATAAGACCCAGCGACCGAATGATTCTGGTTCACATGGTAGACCTGTGAGCCGGGCCGATCGGCGCCAAACCCACTCGGAGACCCGCCATGACCGCCAACCCCTACATCGTCGGCTGGGCGCATTCGCCCTTCGGCAAGCTCGACGCGCTGGACACCGAGGCGCTCTTCGCCCAGGTCGCGCTGCCGGCCATCGAAAGCGCCGGGCTGACGCCCGAAGACATCGACGGCGTCTTTGTCGGCCACTACAACGCCGGCTTCGTGCGGCAGGACTTCAGCGGCGCGCTGGCCGCGGTGGCGATTCCCGCGCTGCGCCACGTGCCGGCCGCCCGGCTGGAAAACGCCTGCGCCACCGGTTCGGCGGCGATCTGGGCGGCGCTGGACGCCATCGGCGCCGGCCGCATGAAGCGGGTGCTGGTGGTGGGCCTGGAAAAGATGAACGGCGTGCCGGGCGCGCAGATCGGCGAGATCCTGCTCAAGTGCTCCTACGTCAAGGAGGAGGGCGACACCCCCGGCGGCTTTGCCGGCGTGTTCGGCACGATCGCCCGCGAGTACTTCGCGCGCTTCGGTGACCAGAGCGACGCGCTGGCGCAGATCGCCGCCAAGAACCACGCCAACGGCGTGCGCAACCCCTGGGCGCACATGCGGCGCGACTTCGGCTTCGACTTCTGCCGCACGCCCTCCGAGAAGAACCCCTTCGTGGCCGGGCCGCTCAAGCGCTCGGACTGCTCGCTGGTGTCCGATGGTGCCGCCGCGCTGGTGATCTCCACCGAGCCGCTGTCCGGCGCGGCCGCCCCGGCGGTGCGCTGGCGCTCGCGCACCCAGGTCAACGACGTGCTGCCGCTGTCCCGGCGCGACCCGACCCGCTTCGAGGGTGCGGCACTCGCCTGGCAGCGCGGCCTGGCGGCGGCCGGCAGCACGCTGGCCGACCTGCACTTCGTCGAGACGCACGACTGCTTCACCGTCGCCGAGCTGCTGGAGTACGAGGCCATGGGCCTGGCGCCGCACGGCCAGGGTGCCCGCGTGATCGCGGACGGCGTCACCCGCGCCGACGGCCGCCTGCCGGTCAACCCCTCCGGCGGGCTGAAGTCCCGCGGCCACCCGATCGGCGCGACCGGCGTGTCCCAGCACGTGATGGCGGCGATGCAGCTGGCTGGCACCGCCGGCGAGATGCAGGTGGCCGGCGCCGGGCGCGGTGCGGTGTTCAACATGGGCGGCGCCTCGGTGGCGAACTACCTGAGCATTCTGGAGTCGGTGGCGTGAACCCCGCACAGGTCAGCAACCTGTCCTGCCTGCTGCGGCAGACGGCCCGGCTCTTCCCCGACCGCCCCGGGCTGA
>DAOLLE010000236.1:0-5641 GCA_035331205.1 Burkholderiaceae bacterium | reverse complement strand
CGCAGCGCCTGGGTGACCGGCCTGCGCCGCGAGCAGAGCGACGCGCGCGGCGTGGTGGCCGCCATCGGCACGGACGACCAGGGCCGCGTCAAGGTCAACGCGCTGGTGGACTGGACCTGGGCCGACGTGTGGCACTACATCGCCACCCACGGCGTGCCCTACAACCCGCTGCACGACGAGTTCATGCCCAGCATCGGCTGCGCGCCCTGCACCCGCGCCATCGCGGTGGGCGAGCCCTTCCGCGCCGGGCGCTGGTGGTGGGAGGACGAGAAGGCCAAGGAATGCGGCCTGCATGTGTCGCAGGCCCCTGCTGCCGATGCGCCCGCGGCCCAGCCCGCTGTGTCCGCGCTGCCCCCGCGCTGAGCCGAGCCCAACAAATCACACCCTCGCCATGAACGCCCCCATGTCCCTGACGAACCTGCTGCCCGCTCTGCCGGAGGTGGATCACCGCCACCTCGACGCGCTGGAGGAGGAGGCCATCTTCATCCTGCGCGAAGTCGCCGGCGCCTTCGAGCGCCCCGGCCTGCTGTTTTCCAGCGGCAAGGACTCCTGCGTGGTGCTGCACCTGGCCGAGAAGGCCTTCAAGCGCAAGGTCAGCGCGCCCGGTGAGCGCCCGCGCTTTGCCGGCAAGCTGCCCTTCCCGCTGGTGCACGTCGACACCGGCCACAACTTTCCTGAGGTCATCCAGTTCCGCGACGAGCGTGTCGCCGAGATGGGCGAGCGCCTGATCGTCGGCCACCTGGACGACTCGATCAAGGCCGGCACGATCCGCCTGGCCCACCCGCTGGAGTCGCGCAACGGCCACCAGACGGTGACGCTGTTGGAGACCATCGAGGAGCACCGTTTCGACTGCATGATCGGCGGGGCCCGCCGCGACGAGGAGAAGGCGCGCGCCAAGGAGCGCATCTTCAGCCACCGCGACGCCTTCGGCCAGTGGCAGCCCAAGGAGCAGCGCCCCGAGCTGTGGACGCTGTTCAACACCCGCATCAAGCCGGGCGAGCACTTCCGCGCCTTCCCGATCAGCAACTGGACCGAGCTGGATGTGTGGCTGTACATCGCCCGCGAAGCCATCCCGTTGCCCAACATCTACTACACCCACAAGCGCGAGATCTACCGCCGCAAGGGCCTGCTGGTGCCGGTGACCGAGGTGACGCCGCCGGACGCCAGCGACGTGATCGAAACGGTGGACGTGCGCTTTCGCACCGTCGGCGACATGACCTGCACCTGCCCGGTCGAGAGCCTGGCCAGCAGCACCGCCGAGATCATCGCCGAGACGCTGCAGGTCACCGTCTCCGAGCGCGGCGCCACCCGCATGGACGACCGCACGTCGGACGCCTCGATGGAGCGCCGCAAGAAAGAGGGCTATTTCTGATCATGAGCACCATTGAACACCTCGACGCCGGCGAAGAGCTGGCCCACAAGGCGCTGCGCTTCCTGACCGCCGGCAGCGTGGACGACGGCAAGAGCACGCTGATCGGCCGCCTGCTGTTCGACAGCCGCGGCATCCTGGCCGACCAGCTCGACGCGCTGGAAAAGCGCGCCGCGGGCGCCCCGATCGACCTGTCGCTGCTGACCGACGGCCTGGAGGCCGAGCGCGAGCAGGGCATCACCATCGACGTGGCGTACCGCTACTTCGCGACCAAGAAGCGCAAGTTCATCATCGCCGACGCGCCCGGCCATGAGCAGTACACCCGCAACATGGTGACCGCCGCCGCCGGCAGCGACGCCGCCGTGGTGCTGGTGGACATCACCAAGCTGGATGTCACCGCCGCCGAGGTTCCGCTGCTGCCGCAGACGAGGCGCCACAGCCTGCTGGCACGGCTGCTGCGCGTGCCCACCATCGTCTTCGCGGTGAACAAGCTCGACGCGATCACCGAGAACACCCAGGCTGCCTTCGAGAACGTATCCAAGGCGCTGGCCAAGTTTGCCGATGAGGCCGGCATCGTGGTCAAGGGGATCGTTCCGGTGTCCGCCCTGCGCGGCGACAACGTGGCCACCCCCTCGGCCAACTGGGACTGGTACGGCGGCCCCACGCTGCTGCAGATCCTGGAAGGCCTGCCCGTCACCGACGAGGCGCACGACGGCAACCTGCTGGTGCCGGTGCAGTACGTCGCCCGCGACGAGGGTGAAGGCACGGGCCACCAGCACCGCGTGATGTGGGGCCGCATCGCCCACGGCAGCGTCAAGGCCGGCGACAGCGTGCAGATCTTCCCGAGCGGTGAGACCGCCATCGTCGCCGCGGTGCGACACGCCGGAAGCGACGTGGACAGCTGCACCGCCGGCCAGTCCGCCGGCATCGTGCTGGACCGCCAGGTCGATGTTTCGCGCGGCGACTGGATCTTCACGCCCGGCTCCGCCTCGACGAAGCAGGAATTCCAGGCCACGCTGGCCTGGCTGGACACCGAGCCCGCCGTGGTCGGCCGCAAGTACTGGCTGCGCCACGGCAACCGCTGGGTGCAGGCGCGCATCACCTCGATCGACCACCGGCTGGACATCCACTCGCTGGAAGAGGTGGACGCCCACCAGCTCGGCGTCAACGAAATCGGCCTGGTGCAGCTGCAGACCCAGCAGCCGCTGCCGGTGGAGGACTACGCCGCCAACCGCGTCGGCGGCGCGCTGATCGTGGTCGATCCGACCACCAACCGCACCAGCGGCGCGCTGCTGGTCGGCGATGCCGCGGGTCAAGCCGCCCGCCGCGCAGCTTGAGATCAATCAAGCTTCATGCCTTGCCAGGGCCTGCACGGCCTGGCGGCAGGGCATGATCGCGGCATGGCCAAAGTCATCTTCATCGGCGCCGGCCCCGGCGCGAGCGACCTCATCACCGTCCGCGGGGCGAACCGCCTGGCCCAGGCCGACGTCGTGCTTTTCGATGCCCTGACCGACCCGGCGCTGCGCGAGCTGGCTCCGCGGGCCGAGTGGATCGACGTCGGCAAGCGCGGCTACGCCCACGCGATGGCCCAGGAGCGCATCAACGCGCTGCTGGTCGAGCATGGCCGGCGCAGCGACATCGCCACCGTGGTGCGGCTCAAGGGCGGCGACGCCAGCCTGTTCGGCCGCC
The DNA here is from genome assembly GCA_035331205.1 of Burkholderiaceae bacterium. Lineage (GTDB taxonomy): Bacteria > Pseudomonadota > Gammaproteobacteria > Burkholderiales > Burkholderiaceae_C > Sphaerotilus. The sequence continues at coordinate 2,583 of DAOLLE010000236.1, read as the reverse complement.
TCGAGGAGGAGCTGATCGCGCTGCAGGCCGAAGGCATCGCCAGCGAGGTGGTGCCGGGTGTGACCGCCGCGATCGCCGCGGCCGCCGGCACCCAGCGGCCGCTGACGCGCCGTGGCGTGGGCCGCAGCGTCAGCTTCGCCACCGCGATGACCCGCACCGGCGACGTGCACGCCTGCCGCAGCGCCGACACCGAGGTCTTCTACATGGCCAGCCAGAAACTGGCCAGCCTGGCCGAGCAGCTGCAGGGCGCTGGCTGGGAACCCGAGACACCGGTGCTCGCGGTTTCGGCCGCCGGCACCGCCGACGAGCGCTCCAGCAGCCACAGCGTAGCCAGCCTGCCCGAGGCCGGAGAACGCCACGCCGGCCGCCCGACGGTGGTGATCGTCGGCGCCGGCGCGCGGCCGGTGCAGGCCGACGCCGCCTGAACACGCCGCGCCGCCATTCATTTTGATCCGCATCATGTGAACACCCTCGCACCCGGACGCTGCGCGCAGGGCCATCCAGTCCAGCGGCGCTGCCGGGCGCCTAAAATCCGTTGTTTTGCCGCGCGCGGGGTCTGCCCGACCCCGCCACAAGGCCCCGACACACGGGGCGGCACGCTCGCCACAGCCGCCACCCCTGAGCCCCATTGCAACTCCGACCTCCGAGCCTGTCATGACCCACGTCGTCACCGAAGCCTGCATCCGCTGCAAGTACACCGATTGTGTGGACGTCTGCCCCGTGGACTGCTTCCGCGAAGGGCCGAACTTCCTCGTCATCGATCCGGACGAGTGCATCGACTGCGCCGTGTGCATCCCCGAGTGCCCGGTCAGCGCGATCCTGCCGGAAGAGGACGTGCCCGCCGACCAGCAGGAGTACATCAAGATCAACGCCGAGCTGTCGCCGAAGTGGCCGAGCATCACCAAGCGCAAGGCCGCGCTGCCCGACGCGGACGATTGGAAGAACGTCACCGGCAAGCTCAAGGAACTCAAGCGCTGATCCAGCGCTGAAATTCCCGGCCGCCCCGCACGTACAGCCTCTTGACCTCGCCCGTGACCGATACCGACGCCCTGGTCATCGGAGCCGGGCCGGCCGGGCTCTGGCAGGTCTTCGAATGCGGGCTGCTCGGCCTGCACTGCGCCATCGTCGACGTGCTGAGCACCCCCGGCGGCCAGTGCATCGAGCTCTACGCCGACAAGCCGATCCACGATCTGCCGGGCGCACCGGGCCTCACCGGGCGCGCGCTGACCGAGCGCCTGCTCGAGCAGATCCGCCCCTTCGCGCCGGCCTGGCACCTCGGTGAACAAGTCAGCGGACTGACGCGGCTGGACGATAGCCGCTTCGCGCTGAGCACCCGCGCCGGCACGCAGCTGCGGGCGCGCTGCGTCTTCATCGCCGCGGGAGTCGGTGCCTTCCTGCCGCGCCGGCTGCCGCTGGACGGGCTCGATGCCTTCGAAGGGGCCCCCGGCGCCGATCCGGTGCAGCAGGCCGTGTTCCACCATGTCCTGCCCGAGGCCGAGGCCGCCGGGCGCGACGTGGTGATCGTCGGCGGTGAGGACGCCGCGCTGCGCCAGGTCCTCGCCCTCGCGCACAGCGCCACCCCACCCACGCGCCTGACGCTGCTGCACCGGCGCGACCGGTTCGACGCCGACGACCCCGCCCTGCCCGCTGCGCTGGCCGAGCTGCGCCGCACCGGCCGCGTCGAGGTGGTCGCTGGCCAGCCCGTCGGGCTGGTCGTCGAGGACGGCGCTCTGCGTGGCCTGAGCGTGGCCACCGCCGACGAGCGCGAGATCACCCTGCCCCTGCAGCGCCTGGCCGTCTGCCTCGGCCTGAGCCCGAAGCTCGGCCCGATCGCCGACTGGGGCCTGGCGATGGCGCGCAAGCAGCTGGTGGTCGACACCGCCCGCTTCGAGACCTCGGTGCCCGGCATCCACGCCGTGGGCGACGTGGTCACCTACCCCGGCAAGCGCAAGCTGATCCTCAGCGGCTTCCACGAAGCCACGCTGGCCGCCTTCGCCGCGGCCGAGCGGCTGCGCGGCGGCCCACTGCCGTTGGAATACACCACCAGCAGCCGCCTGCTGCAGCAGCGCCTCGGCCTGCAGAGCTGACCCGAGAGACATCGCCGGGACGGCGCGGCCGGACAGACGCCGCCCGCCCACCCAAGTCCCCGAACGGCAACACCCCGAAACAAACCGGTCATAATGCCGTCAGCTGCGTGGGCTGCACCGCGCGGCATCCGCTAGGGGTGTTGGCCCGCCGCATGGCCGGCGGGTCGACTGAGAAAGTCCCTTTGAACCTGATTGAGGTAATCCTCGCGCAGGGAAGCTTCTGCATGCAGCGCCGGGCCCCTCGATCCCTTCGAGGCCGTTCTCATGGCACCGGCGCCTGATGTCGGACCGCCCACCTGCCATCGATCTGGACGTCACGATGGCATCCCATCTTTCCCGTACCCATCGACCCGGCCTGCACGCCACGCCGCCGGCCCCCCGCCACCTGATCGCGCTGGCCGTTGCGGCCACGCTGCTCGGTGCCCACGGCCTCGCCGGCGCGCAAAGCAGCGCCACGCCAGCCACCGGCGCGGCCGAGGCACCGGCCGCAGCCAGC
>DAOLLE010000235.1:0-5653 GCA_035331205.1 Burkholderiaceae bacterium | reverse complement strand
CCGCCACCCACGGCGGCATCACCTACCAGGAGCTGATGTACGACTACGACAAGGCGAAGAAGGTCTGCTTCGACGTGGTCGCCGAGTTCGAGCCCGACGGCGTCTACCCGCTGCTGATGGGCACCAACATGGGCCGCTCGCTGGAGCTGCTGGAGTTCAAGCAGCTGCAATGGCCGGGCCACGGCGTGGGGCCGATGCAGCCCTTCCAGTACCTGGACCGGGAGTACATGAAGGCCGAGGAGTACGACGACTTCCTCTTCGACCCCACCGGCTTCTACCTGCACACCTACCTGCCGCGGGTGGCGGGCGCCTTCGCGGGCTTCGACAAGCTGCCGGACTTCCCGGGGCTGCACTACTTCCGCCTGGTCAACGGCATCCGGCCCTTTGCGCTGCCGGAGGTCCGCGCCTCCTTCGAGAAGATCGTCGCCGCGGCGGAGGAGACCAACCGCTTCTTCGCCAACCATGTGGATTGGGTGCAGAAGATCCACGCCGCCGGCTTCCCGCTGATCAACGGCGGCAACTCGATCGCGCCGTACGACTTCATCGCCGACTACTTCCGCGGCGCCACCGGGATGATGAAGGACCTGTTCCGGCACAAGGAGAAGCTCAAGCAGGTGCTGGACAAGGCGGCGGTGTTCATCGCCCGCATGACGATCGCCAACGCCAAGGCGGCGAACCACCCGATCGTCTTCATCCCGATCCACTGGGCGCCGGACGCCTTCATGAGCCCGAAGCAGTTCGAGGAGTTCTGGTGGCCCTCCTTCCGCCGGCTGATGATGACGCTGATCGAGGCCGACTTGATCCCGATGCCGCTGTGGGAGGCGGACTGCACCAAGCGGCTGGAGGTCATCAAGGACATCCCGCCGGGCAAGTGCATCTACTGGTTCGAGCGCACCGACATGGTCAAGGCCTTCGAGGTGCTGGGCGACCGCGTCGCGCTGCGCGGCAACCTCTCGCCCTCGCTGCTCACCACCGGCCAGCCACACGAGGTGGACGCCGCGGTCAAGCGCCTGGTCGACGAGGTCTGGCGCAAGGGCGGCAAGCTGATCCTGGACGGCGCCTTCGGCATCCCGGACGAGACGCCGACACCCAATGTGCGCGCCATGTTCAATGCCGCTCGCAGATACGCAGGCTGAGCGATGACGACGGATCAGCCGCTCGCCCCCACCGACGTCCACATTCTGCGCAACGTCGATGTCCTGAAGGACGTCGCGCAGGGCCGCGTGCCGGCGATGGTGGCGCGGCGCGAGAAGTTCGTCGCGCTGCGTCAGCAGGCGCTGCAGATGGTGCGCGACGAAGGCCTGCTCGACGCGCGGGCCTGCTGGCGCATCGCGGCGCTGCGCGGCGAGCCGGGTGCCACCGGCTGGCTGGAGCTGGAAGGTGGTCGGCTGGAGGCGCCTTGGCTGGTGCCTGAAACCGGCCAGCTCACCGGCGCGGCCTGCGCGGTGGCCACGGTGGGTGATGCCATCGAGCAGCGCATCGGCGCGCTGTTCGCCGAGCGCCGCGCCTCGCTGGCGGTGGCGCTGGACGGCGTGGCCAATGAGCTGCTCTTCGCGCTGTCGCGCCGCGTGCAGGACCGCCTGCTCGCGGCCATGCGAAAGCAGGGTCTGTGCGTGGCGGGCGAGCTGCGCGCCGGTGACCCCGGCCTGGCGCTCAAGGCCCAGCAGGTGGTGCTGGACCTGGCCGGCGCCGAGCAGATCGGCGTGCGGCTGACCTCCACGCTGATGATGAACCCGACCAAATCGACCTCCATCGTCCAGGGCGTGGGCCTGGACCTGCCGCCGCAGGCCTGGTCGCGCTGCGACAGCTGCCGTTCGCGCGAGCGCTGCGCGCTGGTGAAGGACCCGGCCTTCCGCCGCGACGGCGAGCCGCCCGCGGTGAACCGGGCCGCGGCATGACAACAGGCAGCCCCACACGTCCGCACCGCATCGACGTGCCGGCGCTGGACCGGCAGATCGAGTGCCGGGAGGACGAAACCCTCTTCGCCGCCGCCCGCCGGGCCGGCCTGCGCATCGTCGGCGCCTGCGGCGGACGCGGCAGCTGCGGCTCCTGCATCGTGCGCGTCACCGAGGGCCGGGTGCACCGCGAGGGCGAGGGCGCGCACCGCAAATGGCTGCGCGCCTGCTGCCTCCAGCCGCGCTCGGACCTGACGCTGGAGGTGGCGCCGCGCTCGCTGGCGCCCATCGTCCGTGCCGACGTGCGCACGGGGGGCGAGGAGGCACCGCTGCCGCTGGAGCCATCGCTCACCGCCATCGAGCTGACACTGCCCCCCGCCACGCTGCAAGACCTGGCCAGCGACGCCGACCGGCTGCGCCGCGGGCTGGCCGCGCAGACTGAGCCGATCCAGCCGATCACCATCGACTGGGCCGCCGGCGCCGCGCTGCCCAGTGCCTTGCGGCAGCACGGCTGGCAGGTGCAGGCCCGCCTGCGGCAGACCGAGCCCGGCGGCCCGCTCACCGTCGCCAGCGTCGCCCGTCCCGGCGCGCCGCTGCTCGGTCTGGCGGTGGACCTGGGCACCACCAACGCGGCGGCCTTTCTGGTCGATCTGGCCACTGGCCGACGCCTGGCCAGCCTCGGGCTGGAGAACCCCCAGGTGGCCTGGGGCGCGGACCTGATCAGCCGCATCAACCACGCCATCAAGGAGCCCGATACCGCCGAGGCGCTGCGCCGCGCCGCGGTGGGCGCGATCCAGTCGCTGGCGCACGACCTGACCCGCGCCGTGGGCGCCGCGGTGACGGACATCGCCGACGCGGTGGTCTGCGGCAACACCGCGATGCAGCACCTGCTGGCCGGCTGGCCGGTGGCGCAGCTGGGCCGCGCGCCCTTCGTCGCCGCCACGCTGGAGTCCGTCGACGTGGCGGCAGACCGCCTCGGCCTGGCGCTGGGCCCGGGTGCGGCGCTGCACCTGGCGCCATCGATCGGCGGCTTTGTCGGCGGCGACCACGTCACCGCGCTGCTGGCGACCGAGGCGATCTGGCAGCAGCCAGGCGTCACACTCGTCATGGACATCGGGACGAATACGGAAATCAGTCTGGTTCACGACGGCGCGATCCTGTCCGCCTCCTGCCCCTCCGGCCCGGCGCTGGAAGGCGGCCACATCGGCAGCGGCATGCGCGCGGCCGAGGGCGCGATCGAGCGCGTCGAGGTCGTCGACAACGCCCTGCGCCTGCAGGTCATCGGCGGCGGCGTGCCGGTGGGCCTGTGCGGCTCCGGCGTGCTGGACGCGTTGGCCGCCTTCGTCGGCGCCGGCTGGATCGAGGCGCGGGGGCGCATCGTCGCCGGCCGGCACGCGTGCATCGCCGAGGTGGACGGCGTGCGCGCCATCACCCTGGCCGAAGAAACCGAGGAGCGCCACCGCCTGATCCCCGCGGTGCGCTTCAGCCAGCACGACGTGCGCGCCGTGCAGCTCGCGAAATCCGCCATCCGCACCGGCGTCAAGCTGCTCTGCGCCGAGGCCGGGCTGGACGAGTCGCAGATTCACCGCTTCGTCATCGCCGGGGCCTTCGGCGCCTACATCCGCATCGAGAGCGCCCGCGCCATCGGCCTGCTGCCGCCGCTGCCACTCGACCGTTTCCAGCAGGTCGGCAACGCCGCCGGCCTGGGTGTGCAGCAGATGCTCAGCAGCCGCGAGCGCCGCGCCCGTGCCGCCCAGATCGCCCGCCAGGCCCGCTACGTGGAGCTCAGCACCCGCAGCGACTTCCAGAAATCCTTCCTCCAGCACATCGGCTTCGGATCATGACCAGCACAACCACAACGACCACGCCCCAGGGCTTCCCCATCCGAATCATCGGCGAGCGCATCAACCCCGGCTTCAAGAGCACCAAGGCGCTGTTCGACAACCAGGACATCGCCGGCATCCAGGCCCTGGCCGTCAAGCAGGCCGAGGCGGGCGCGAGCTGGCTGAACGTCAACATCGGCGCCCAGGCGCTGACCGACCCGGACTGGATGGCCACGGTGATCCGCGCCATCCAGGAGGTCACCACCGTGCCGATCTCCTTCGACTTTCCCAGCAAGAAGGTGCAGGCCGTCTGCCTGGCCGCCTACGACCCAGCCAAGGCGAACGGTGCGCTGCCGATCGTCAACTCCATCACCGAGCACCGCTGGGACCTGATGGAGCTCTACGGCGAGTACCGCTTCAAGGTCATCCTGATGGCCAGCGAGCGGGTGGAAGAGGTGGATGGCAAGCCCGTGGCCAAGGGCAACAAGACCGCCGAGGAGATCTACGGCACCGCCCGGCGCGGCGCGCTGCGGCTGATGAAGGACTACGGCATGCCGGCCGACGACATCTTCATCGACATGTCGGTCAGCGCCATCATCGCGGACACCGAGCGGCTGAACCGCAGCACCGTGGACGCCATCCAGCTGATCGGCGCCGACCCGGACCTGAAGGGCGTGCACATGATGGGCGGCCTGTCCAACATCGGCCAGCAGCTGCCGCCCAAGGCCGCCGACGGCTCGGACCTGAAGCACAGCCTGGAAAACGCCTTCCTGACGCTGACCGTGCCGCACGGCTTCGACACCGTGCTCGGCACCCCCTGGCGCGGCTACGAGCCGCTGCCGGAGGACCACTACGTGCTGAAGGCCTACCTGAATTTCCTGGAGCAGACGGGAACGAACGCACTTCGTGCGGTGCGCAAGTTCTACAAAGCATGAGCACGACGCTTCCGAACCGCTTCGCCCTCGTCGCCGCGGAATGGTTCGACGGCGAGCGCCGCCACGCCAATGGCCCGACCACCTTCCAGATCGCGGACGGCAGGCTGGTCGGCCAGGCCGAGGGCGATCATGGCGAAACGCTTGCCGCGCAAGGCTGGCCGCTGCAGCGTGTGGCCTTCCTGATGCCGGGGCTGGTCGATGCGCATGTGCACCTCTTCCTGGACGGCGGCCCCACGGACAGCGCCACCCGCTCGGCGCACCTGAAGCAAGACGTCGAGCAGCTCACCGAAGCCGCCCGCCGCAGCGCACGCCAGAACCTGGCCGCGGGCGTCACGTTGGTGCGCGACGCCGGCGACCGCCACGGCATCAACAACCGCATCCGCGAAGAGGCCCGTGACCCCGCCGCCGGCCTGGCCCGGGTGCGCTCCGGCGGCCTGGGCGTCAAGCGCGCCAAGCGCTACGGCGCCTTCATGGCCACCGACGTGGACGACGCTGCCAGCATCCGCAGCTCGGTGACGAAGCTCGCCGAAGCCAACGACGAGATCAAGCTCATCCTCACCGGCATCATCGACTTCGACTCCGGTGCCGTCACCGACGAGCCGCAGTTCGACATCCCCGCCGCCCGCCTGGTGGTCGAGACGGCGCACGCCTGTGGCCGCAAGGTCTTCGCCCACTGCAGCGGCGTCAAGGGCCTGGACGTGGCGGTGGAAGCGGGCGTCGATGCCATCGAGCACGGCTTTTTCATGACCCGCGAGCACCTGCTGAAGATGCGCGACCGCGGCCTGGCCTGGACGCCCACCTTCTGCCCCGTGCACTTCCAGTGGGCCCAGCCGGATGCGGTGGGCTGGAGCGCGAACACCGTGGGCAATCTGCGCCGCATCCTCGACGGCCATGCCGAGCACGTCCGCCTGGCCGACGAGCTGGGCGTGACCCTGCTGCTGGGCACCGACGCCGGCAGCATGGGCGTGGTGCACGGCCAGGCGCTGGCCGAGGAGGCCGA
>DAOLLE010000234.1:0-5681 GCA_035331205.1 Burkholderiaceae bacterium | reverse complement strand
ACCGGTCACGCCCTTGAGCGAGACGTAGTAGACGTAGCCGGTGGCGATGCGCCCGACTTCGCCCATGCGCGCATCGGTGGAGGTCGGCGCCAGCAAGAAGATCGGGTCCATCTGGCGCTCGCGCAGACGGGCGGCGAAGGCCTCGCACTCCTGCGGCGGGTAGTCGACGATCAGCACGCCGTCGACGCCAGCGGCGGCCGCATCGTCGACGAAGCGGTCCTGGCCGTAGCGCTCCACCGGGTTGGCGTAGCCCATCAGCACCACCGGCGTGAGCGCGTCGGTAGCACGGAACTCGCGCACCATCGCCAGCACATGGCTCAGGCCGATGCCGCGGGTCAGTGCGCGCTCACTGGCGCGCTGGATGACAGGGCCGTCGGCCATCGGGTCCGAGAAGGGCACGCCCAGCTCGATCACGTCGGCACCGGCCGCAGCCATCGCGTGCATCAGCTCGACGGTGATGTCGGCGAAGGGGTCACCCGCGGTGACGTAGGGAATCAGCGCCTTGCGGCCCTGTGCGGCGAGGCGCTCGAAGGTGGCGGGGATGCGGCTCATGGCGCCACTCCTTGCGAGCGCTGCAGCTCGACGGTCTGCAAGCCACCCTTGATGCTCTGCCCGCGGCAGGAGGGGCGGCAGAAAAATTCGGCCCCAGACAGGTCGGCCACGGTGCCGATGTCCTTGTCGCCCCGGCCGGAGAGGTTCACCAGGATGTGCTGGTCCGGGCGCATCGTCTTGGCCAGCTTGAGCGCGTAGGCCACCGCGTGGCTGGACTCCAGCGCCGGGATGATGCCCTCGGTGCGGCAGAGGTAGTGGAAGGCCGCCAGCGCCTCGTCGTCGGTCACGCCGACGTACTCGGCCCGGCCGATGTCCTTCAGGTAGGCGTGCTCGGGACCGACGCCGGGGTAGTCCAGGCCTGCGGAGATCGAATGCGTCTCGGTGATCTGGCCGTTGGCGTCCTGCAGCACGTAGGTGCGGTTGCCGTGCAGCACGCCGGGCGCGCCCATCTGCAGCGAGGCCGAATGCTTGCCGCTGTCCAGCCCGTGGCCGGCGGCCTCCACCCCGATCAGCCGCGTGCCCTCGTGCGGGATGTAGGGGTAGAAGATCCCCATCGCGTTGCTGCCACCGCCCACGCAGGCGATCACCGCATCCGGCTGTGCCTGCGCGCGCCCGATCATCTCGGGCATCTGCACCAGGCACTCATCGCCGATCACGCGCTGGAAGTCGCGCACCATCGCCGGGTAGGGGTGCGGGCCCGCCACCGTGCCGATGATGTAGAAGGTGTTCTCGACGTTGGTGACCCAGTCGCGCATCGCCTCATTGAGCGCGTCCTTGAGCGTCTTGCTGCCCGACTCCACCGGCACGACCTTGGCACCCAGCAGGTGCATGCGGTAGACATTCGGGCTCTGGCGCTTGACGTCCTCGCTGCCCATGTAGACCACGCATTCCAGGCCGTAGCGCGCGCAGATCGTCGCGGTGGCCACGCCGTGCTGACCCGCGCCGGTCTCGGCGATCACGCGGGGCTTGCCCATGCGACGCGCCAGCAGCGCCTGGCCGATCACGTTGTTGATCTTGTGCGCGCCGGTGTGGTTGAGGTCCTCGCGCTTGAGGTAGATCTGTGCGCCGCCCATCTCCCGGCTGCTGCGCGCGGCGTGGTAGATCGGGCTGGGCCGGCCGACGAAGTGCGCCAGCTCGCTGCGGTACTCGGCCTGGAAGGCGGCGTCGCTGCGGCAGCGCTCGTAGGCGTCGCGCAGTTCGTCGATGGCGTGGCTGAGCGTTTCAGAAATGAAACTGCCGCCGTAGATCCCGAAATGCCCGCGGGCATCGGGTTGCTGATAGTCGAACATGAACAATCCTGTCAGGCACCACCCGTGTCGGCCGCCGATCCTTCGAGGACCGCGGCGCCATCGGGTGGCGTGAATTCAGTAGGCGCTGTCGAGGTCGGCCAGACGGGCATCGGCCTCGCGCACCGCGTCGCAGAACTGCCGCATCGCGGCGGCGTCCTTGACGCCCTTGGCGGCCTCGACGCCGGAACTGACGTCAACGGCCCAGGGCCGGATGCGCAACACCCCATCGATCACGTTGGCAGCACTCAACCCACCAGACAAAACGACCGGACAGGGCACGCTGCGAGGAACGAGCGACCAATCGAAGACCTTTCCAGCTCCACCGTACGCTTCGACATGGGCATCGAGCAGCACCGCCTGGGCGTGCAGTCTTCCCGCGTACCGACCGGCGAAGTCTAGCAAATCGAACCCCGGCGCCATCCGGGCGGCCCGCAAGTAGGGGCGGTGGGCGGCGTCGCACTGCTCCGGAGTCTCGTCGCCGTGGAACTGCAGCAGCAGGTTCGGGATGGCCACGCAGGCCGCGTCGATCGCCTCGGGTGACGCGTTGACGAACAGCCCCACCGGCGTGACGAAGGGCGGCAGGCGCGCCGCAAGCTCTGCGGCCCGCGCGAAGGAGACATGGCGGGGACTGGGCGGGTAGAAGACGAAGCCGAGCGCGTCGGCGCCCGCCTCGACCGCGGCGTCGACGTCGGCCTCGCGGGTCAGGCCACAGATCTTGATGCGGGTTCGCACGGAAGCACGGCTCATGGCATGGGGCGGGCTGCTCCGGGCAGCCAGTCGGCCGCCGCGGCCCAATCGGGCAAGTCGTGGCGGGAATCGTAGCGCGGCCCGAGGAAGTACAGACCGTCGGGCGCGAAGGTCGGCGCGGCGGCATCGCGGTTGCGGGCCGCCAGCACCTCGGCCATCCACCCCGGCTCGCGCTGGCCGGCACCCACCGCCACGAGGCAGCCCATCAGGTTGCGCACCATGTGGTGAAGGAAGGCGCTGGCCTCGAAGTCGAAACGCCAGTAGGCGCCGTGCCGGAGCACCTCGACACGGTGCATCAGCTTGACGGAACTGCGCGCCTGGCAATCGGCCGAACGGAAGGAGCTGAAGTCGTGCTCACCGATCAGCTGCGCCGCCGCCTGACGCATGCGCTCACCATCCAGCGGGCGAAACACCCAGCCGGCCAGGCCCGCCTCCAGCGCGGGCCGAGTCGGCGACTCGCGCAGGAGGTAGGCATAGCGGCGCGAGCGGGCGGCGTAGCGGGCGTGGAAGTCGTCCTCCACCCGCCGGCACCATTGCACCGCCACGTCAGAGGGCAGAAACCGGTTGCTGCCGCGCACCCAGGAAAACTCGGCACGGTCCAGCGGTGTGTCCAGGTGCACCACCTGGTTGATGCCATGCACGCCGGTGTCGGTGCGCCCGGCACAGACCACCCGCACCGGCATCGCGGCAAAGCTGGACAGTGCCGCCTCCAGCACCTGCTGGACGGAACGCACGCCCGCCTGCGACTGCCAGCCGTGGTAGCCGCTGCCGCGGTAGGTGACGCCAAGGGCCAGTCGCACGGTTCCGTCTCTCGAAAGTCAGAGGCACACAAAGACAAGGGGCGCGAGGGAGGCCGCCTTGGCGGCCTGCCCGTCGCGCCCGTTCGGCAAGCGTCGGTCGGCGCTGCTGGATCAGTTCAGGCTGTTGAGCATCGCCTGCGCCTTGTTGCGCAGCGCACCGTCGGCCTTCTCGATCACTTCCTGCAGCAGATCGCGCGCGCCTTCGTGGTCACCGATCTGGTGGAACTCTTCGGCCAGTTCGATCTTGCGGGCCAGCGGGTCGCCATCGTCGTCCAGACCCATTTCCAGCGAGGAGCCGATGTCCAGCGGCTTGGACGACACCGTCGAGGCCGGCGCATCCAGATCCAGCGAAATATCGCTCAGCGAGACCTGCGGCAGCGGGGCGGACGCCGGTGCGGGCGGCAGGTCCTGCAGCTCGAATTCCAGGCTGCGGCTGCCGCCCGTGTTCGACATGCCGCTGGGCGGCACGCTCGGCGAGAACGGCGGCACGCTGGGCGAGAACGGCGGGACGGACGGCGAGAACTGCGGCGGCACGCTCGGCGAGAAGGGCGCCGGGGCACTCGGGTAGTTGCTCATCCGCGCAGTGGGCGGCAGGTCGTCGATGTCGCCCGGCACCGAAATGTCGAGATCCACCGCGGCGGTGCTGCCCGAGGGCATGTCCGCGTCGAGGTTCAGGTCGGGCACGCTGTGCTCGAAGCGCGACGGCGAGGGCACCACCGACTGCGGCATCGTGCTGGCGCCCAGCATTTCGCCGCCGCCGGCCTCGGCCGTGGAGCCCACGCCTGGCACGCCACCCGGCTCGTACAGCGGGTTCTCGGGGTCGATCGAACGACCCAGCTCCTGGGCACGCAGCCAGTCGTCGCCCTGACCACCGGTCAGGCCGTAGAGTTCGCCGGCCAGCAACTCGTAGCCCTTGGTATCGCGGCGCTTGGCGTAGACCTCGAGCAGCTTGGTGCGGATGGCCAGGCGCTCCGGGTTGGTGCGCATCGCCTCCTTGAGGATCTCCTCGGCCTGCAGGTCGCGGCCGTAGGCCAGATAGACGTCGGCTTCGGCGACCGGGTCGACGTCACCGATCGCGTCGATCTGGCTGAGCGAGTAGCTCATCGACGACGGCGCACCCGAGGCGTCGCGCGTGTCGATGCGCTGGCCGCCGCTCGCGCCGAAGAAGGAATCCGGTTGCAGTCGGCTTTCCAGGAAGGAGGTGACGCCCGCCTCGTCCTTGTTCTTGTTGCGCCAGCGGTAGAAGCCGAAGCCGGCCAGCAGCGCGACCAGCAGGCCGGCGCCGGGCAGCACCATCGGGTTCTCGGCGAGCGAGTCCAGCAGCGAAGGCTCCTCGCTTTGCATCGGCGGCACGACCACCGGCGGCTTCGATGCGGCCACCACCGGCCGGGACGCTGCGGCCACGACCGGAGCGCTCGGAACGGCCAGCGGCGACACCGCACTGGCGGCAGCGGACGCCGCAGCCACCACAGGTGCGGCGCTGGCGGCCGGTTGGACACCAATCGGAGCCAGCTGCGGCAACGAGGCGGCCACCGACGCCGCCTTGGCCACCACGGGTGCAGCCGCCGAAGCGGCCTTGGCTGGCGCCGCCGAAGCCGCAGCCGTCACCGCCGGCGCAGCGATCGTCGGCAGCACGGGCACCTTCACCGCCGGGCCGGAGGCCGGTGCAGGCGCCGCCGCCACGGCCGGCTTGGCCGGCGCCGCTGGCGACGCGGCGGCCGAGGCGGCCTGCAGCTTCTTCAGGTCCTCGAGGTTGCGCGCCAGCTCGCCCATGCGGCTGCTCGCGTCCTTCTGCGCGCGGTCCTTGGCGATCTTGTCTTCGGCGGTCAGCGCACCTGCCGACGATGCAGCCTTGCCCTTGTCCAGCTTCAGGCGGTCCGGCGTTGGTGCTGCGGCCTGCTTGCGGTCCTGGACTTCGGCCTGCACCTTGCCACCCGACTTGTGGGCCGGCTCGGCATCCTGCGTCTGCGCCGGCACGGCGCTGGCCAGACGCTGGCGGTAGGCGTTGAAGTCGGCGCTCTGCACCTGGATGACGCGGCGCGCCTCGCGCGCTTCGATCGCCGCGGCCTGTTCGCTGGTGGGCACGCTCAGCACCACGCCGGCCTTCAGTCGGTTCATGTTCGAACCGGAGAAAGCATGCGAATTGCCGCGGAACAGGCCCACGAGCATCTGCTCGAGCGATACGCCGCTGCTCAGGTTGCGCGTGGCGATGCCGCTGAGCGTATCGCCGGATTTGACCTTGTAGTCACTGCCGCCTTCGGCAGCGGACGCGGCAGCGGCGGCCTTGGCCGGC
>DAOLLE010000233.1:0-5684 GCA_035331205.1 Burkholderiaceae bacterium | reverse complement strand
ATTCGCGCCACGGCTTCACCGCGCTGGACCGCCAGCTGCTCGAATGGGTCGCCCCGCGCGTGGGCACCGGCGAGGTCAAGCTGCTGGTGGTGCTGACCAAGGCCGACAAGCTCAACCGCAAGGAGGCCACCGCCTCGCTGCGTGGCGCGCAGGAGGTCCTCGCCGACCTGGCCACCGACAGCTCGGACGTCGGCGTGACCCTCTTCTCGGCCCTGAACCGCCAGGGCGTGGGCGACGTGGCCGAGGTGCTGCACGGTTGGTGCCATGGCGCCGCGCCGGTCGAGCCTGCGGCCGCCGCGCCGTCCAGCGACGTGCACGCCCCGACCTCCGCCTGATCAGGGCCGACCGAGCAGCAGGTACAGCCCGGCGCTGCCCAGCGGCGCCCAGGTGACGCCGAAGTACAGCGGCCCCATGCCGGTGTCGGCGCCCAGGAAAAGGCTCGTGCCCCAGCGCAGCTCGCCCAGGCGCAGGCCGCCGGGTTCGGCACGGGCGTGGCCCGCCTCGAGCGTCGCGCCGGCAAAGAAGCCGCGCGTGAGCACCGGCTGCTGGTTCAGGCGCATCGTGACCATCGCCCGGCCCAGCAGGATCTGGTTGCCCGAGAGCTGATCGGCCTGGTAGCCCGACAGGTTGTGGAAGCCTCCCAGGCTGTACTGCGCCGGCCCGAGCGAGCGCTGCTGGTGCGCCTGGCGGAATTTCAGGCTGGCGTCGAGCGTGAGGCGATCGAGGCTGTGCACCGAGTTGGCGTCCAGCTCGATGCGGCGGAAGGCCGCTTCGCCCTGGCGCTCGTCGCCCGTGCTCAGGCTGCGCCGGCCGATCACGCCCTGCAGCTTCAGGCGCCAGCCCCGGCGCGGGAAGGAGGCGTGGTCGAGTTGGTCGACCACCAGCCCGGCGCGCAGGCCCCACTCGCGGCTGTGCAGCGTCAGCGCGGGGCCGCCGGCCTCGCTGGCACCGGCGAGGATCTCGGGATCGATGCGCAGCGCCTCGGCGATCGCGCCGAGGCGCCACTCGCCCCAACGGCCCCAGGGCTGGCCGAAGTCGCTCGTCAGCGTCGCCTTGCCGCGGATGTAGCGACCGGTCATCGGCAGGTCCTGCGCGCTCTGGCCCGGCGCGAGGTCGGCGTAGGCGCTCATGCGGCGGCGCTCGACGTCCGCAGCCAGCGAGAAGAACCAGTCCGAGCGCAGCGAGCGCTGCTCGCCCAGCGGCTGGTACCACTCGCTGTACCAGCGCGGCACCGAGCCGATCTGCAGCCGGTTGCGCCACTCGCCGCCCGACGCGTTGAGCCAGTGGCGGTTGTGGGCCAGCTTGATGTTGAACTCGCCGCGCCCGGCGAAGTCGCTCTGCAGGTCCAGCCCGAGGCCGAAGTAGTTCGGCCCCCAGGGCTTCTCGTGCAGCACATAGACCAGGCCGGTGCCGGCGGGCAGGTCCTCGACGCGGTAGTCGGCATGCAGGTAGTCGCCGGTGGAGGCCAGCGCACGGCTGTCGCGCTCGGCGGCGGCCACCTCGAAGGGCCGGCCCGGCTGGCTCGACAGGATGCCGGCAAAGTGCTCGGGATGGCTGATGTCCGCGCCCTCGAAGCGCATCGAGGTGATCGGCGCGGGCGGGTGGCTGGTCGCCAGCACCGCGGCACGCCGGTCGCGGTGGGCCTGCCAGGCCACGGCGTCCAGCGACAGCGGGCGCAGTGCCTCGCGCAGGGCGGCGGCGTGGCGCTCACCGCGCTCGACCAGCTCGCGAGCGCGGTTGAAGTCCCCCGAACTCAGTTTGCCCAGGTCCGGCGCGATCAGCAGGTCCCGCCCGCTGCGCAGCGTGGCCAGCGAGCGCTGCACGTTCTGCTCGGTCAGGATGTTGATCATCTGCGCCGTCAGCCCGACCACGGTGCCCAGCGAATCGCGCCCGGACAGCGGTGTGCCGATGTTCACCGCGATGACCACGTCCACGCCCATCGCGCGGGCGACGTCGATCGGCAGGTTGTTGACCAGCCCGCCGTCGCCGAGGATGCGCCCGCCGACCTCGGTGGGCGGGAACACGCCGGGCACCGACATGCTCGCACGCAGCACCTGGGCCAGGTCGCCGTCGCGGAAGACCACCGCCTGGCCGCTCTCCATGTCGGTGGCCACGGCGCGAAAGGGGATCGGCAGCGCGTCGAAGTCCCGCGCCTGGCGCACCGGCAGCGTGAAGCGCCGCAGCAGCAGCTCCAGCCCGCGGCTGGAGACCGAGCTCAGCGGCAGCATCGGCTCACCGCTGTCACGGCCGATGCCCACCTCGATGGCCGGCGAGATCTCGAAGTCCTCTTCCTTGCGGCGCTGGGCCAGGCTTTCGCGCCGGATGCGGGTGGCGAAGAGTGCATCCCAGTCCAGCGCCAGCAACTCGCGCTCCAGCGCCTCGGCCCCCAGGCCGCTGGCGTACAGCCCGCCGATGATCGCGCCCATCGAGGTGCCGGCGATCGCATCGATCGGCACCCGCTCGCGCTCCAGCACCTTGAGCACGCCGACGTGGCTCAGGCCGCGCGCGCCACCCCCGGACAGCACCAGACCGACGCGCAGGCGCCTGCCCGACGGGTCTGCAGTGACCTGCGCGGCCGTGGCCGGAGCCGGAGCCGGAACTGCTGTATCGGACGCGACCGCCGCCGGCGCCGCATCGGCGGGCAACGGCAACGCCAGCAGTGGCGATGCGCAGCCCCACAGCAGCAGCCCCGCCAGCCACACGGGCAGCCCAGCCCGCGCAAGCACCCAAGTCAACGGCCCTCTCATGAGGGCCGATTGTCGGGGGTTCGTGCGGCCCGTCACGCCCAAGCGAACCCGGACCGAGACCGGGGGCCTGGGCGGGGGCGGTTCAGCGCAAGCTCACATCAGCGCATGCGGCACGCCGCCGCGGCGGCCTTCCAGACTGCTCTCGCAGCCGACGCAGCGCAGCGCCTGCGGCTGCACCTTCAGGCGGGCAAAGGGAATGTCGCTGCCGCAGTCGGCGCACACACCGTAGCCGTCGGCATCGAGCCGCTTCAGCGCCGCACCGATCTCGGCCAGCTCGTGGCGCTCATGGTCGGTGAAGGCGAGGTCGACCTCGCGGTCGGCATCGCGCTGCGGCTCGTCATGGCCGTCCGCCTGCAGCAGCTCGCGGGCATGCTGGACGCGCGTGTCGCCCTCCTGGTGCAGGGCGAGCGTGCCCAGCAGATCTTCGCGGCGCTTGATCAGTTCCGCGCGCAACGCATCGCGTTGGGTGGCGTCCAGGGGGGCAGTCATCCGGATCTCCTGTCTCGGTGCAACGGTCGGGTCACATCCCTCCGTCGGGATTCGTCACCATCCTGTCACCCTCGGCCATCCCCTGTCTTGACAGGCATCAACGCTCACCACAGGGTGGTCAGCTGCCTAGAATGCCCGCCACCGTCGGCCCGGCGGCGCGACGACCCCGGCGCGACACGGTGCGCCGCAACCGAACCCTGCACCGCCATGACCGCCAACTCCGCGCCCTCTGCCCAACCCGCCGGCCCGATGGACCGCCCGGCCCTGCCGGATCGCTGCGAGGTGCTGGTGGTCGGCTCCGGCCCGGCCGGCAGCGCCTGCGCGACGCTGCTGGCACAGGCGGGCGTGGATGTGCTGCTGGTCGACCAGCACGACTTCCCGCGTGAGAAGGTCTGCGGCGACGGCCTGATCCCCGACGCACACCAGGCGCTGGCCCGGCTCGGCCTGCTCGACGCGGTGATGGCACAGGCCTGCCACGTCAGCCACGTGCGCTGCGTCGGTCCACGCGGCGGCCAGGTCGACGTGCCCGGCCGGCTGGCGGTGCTGCCCCGCCAGCAGCTGGACCTGCTGCTGCACCGGCATGCGGCTGCGGCCGGCGCCACCGTGCGCACGCCGGTGAAATTCGAAGGACTGATCGAGGCGCCCGGAACATCCGCAATGCCCGGTCCGTCCGGCGGCAGCGCGCGGCCCCGCGTGATCGGCGCACGCCTGCGCCACGCCGACGCGACGCACGACGTGCGCGCCGATTGGGTGGTGCTGGCCACCGGCGCGCAGATCCAGCCGATGGTCAGCGCCGACCTGTGCACCCGGCGCACTCCCAGCGGCATTGCGCTGCGCGCCTACGTACGCAACCCGGCGGTGGTGGCCAGCCAACGCACGATGGACGTGGTCTGGCACCGCGACCTGCGCCCCGGCTACGGCTGGATCTTCCCGGCCGGGGATGCGACCTTCAACATCGGCGTTGGGGCATTCTTCCGCCCTGAGCGCGATGGCCGCGCCCGCGCGGCGGACGCCAACCTGCGCGAGGTCTTCGACGCCTTCACCCACGTCTACGCCCCGGCGCGCGCGCTGATGGACGGTGGCGAGCTCGTCGGCGAGCTCAAGGGCGCGCCGCTGCGCTGCACGCTGGCCGGTGCGCGCAGCAGCCGGCCCGGCCTGCTGGCCACCGGCGAGGCGATCGGCTCGACCTACGACTTCACCGGCGAGGGCATCGGCAAGGCGCTGGAAACCGGCATCCTGGCCGCCGAGGCGCTGCTGCGCGGGCGGCGTGCCGGCGCCGACGACGCGGCGGTGCGCGCCGATTACGACGCCGCGCTGCAGCGGCTCAAGCCGAAGTTCACGCTCTACGAGCGTGCCAACGGCGTCAACCAGCACCCCTGGCTGGCCGAGCTGGTGATCGCCCGGGCGCGCCGCTCACCGCGGCTGCTGCGCCGCATGACCGGCGTGCTGGAGGAGACCAGCAACCCCGGCCACCTCTTCTCCCTGCGCGGGATCTACAAGCTGCTGACCGAGTGAGGCGACGCGCCAGCGCCCGGCGCTGTCCGTCAATCGGCCGGCACCGCCGCGCCGATCAATCGAGTGAGCTGATCGACTCGCCGATGACGAAGATCTCGGTGCGCCGGTTGGCCGCGCGGCCCTCGGGCGTGCCGTTGTCGGCGATCGGCTTGGCCATGCCCAGCCCGCGCGCCGAGATCCGGCTGGCGGCGACGTTGCGGTCGATCAGCGCCTGGCGCACGGCCAGCGCGCGCCGCTCGGAGAGCTCGTCGTTCAGCTGCGCCGAGCCGACGTTGTCGGTGTGGCCCTCGACCAGCACATTGGCCAGGCGTTTCTCGCGCAGCGCGCGAGCCAGCTTGTCCAGGAAGGCCTGACCGCCCGGCTTGAGGGTGGCCTTGCCGCTGTCGAAGAGCAGGTTCTCGTCGCCGGTGATCTGCGTGCCGTTGCCAACCTGCTTGATGCGGATGCCGCCCTTGCTGGTCTCCACGGGGGCGGGGGCCGGCGGTGGCGCTGCCGGTGCCGGCGCGGGGGCCGACGCCGCTGCAGCCGGTGCCGCAGGACGGTGACGACAGCCCGCCATCAGCACGGCCAAGCCCAGCATGCCCGATGTGACCAGCCACGCGCGCCGGGCATACCGGCCTGAATTCGACGTCATCACCACGTCCTCGAATGCGGATTGCAGACCCATTGAGCGGGTGCCCGGGACCAAGATCGACCGAGGCGACTGTGACAGACCAACCCGGCGCCTCAATTTATCACTTGGAGCGCCACACTTCGTGACATTCTGCGCACGCCAAGGCGTCTTCGTGGGGCGACGCCGACCTGCGCTCGAGGCAGACCGGCGTGCAGCGTTGCCGACAAGCCACCCTCGGTGGCGTCGTCCTGGCGCTGCGGAACCGCCCGGCTGCGGCACACTCGGGGGTATGTGCCAGCTGCTCGGCCTCAACGCCAACA
>DAOLLE010000232.1:0-5687 GCA_035331205.1 Burkholderiaceae bacterium | reverse complement strand
CGGCGGTGGCGTTCGCCACCATCCTGGCGGTGGTGGCCGGCCTGACGCTGTCGGGTGCCTCGGCGGTGTCGCACGACCTGTACGCCACGGTGTTCAAGGCCGGCAAGGCCGACAGCGCCTCGGAGCTGAAGGTCTCGCGCATCACCACCGTCGCGCTGGGCATCATCGCCGTGGTCCTGGGCATTGCCTTCGAGAAGCAGAACATCGCCTTCATGGTGTCGCTGGCCTTCGCGGTCGCCGCTTCGGCGAACTTCCCGGTGCTGTTCCTGTCGATGCTGTGGAAGGGCTGCACCACCAAGGGTGCGGTGATCGGCGGCTTCCTGGGCCTGATCAGCTCGGTGGGCCTGACCATCGTTTCGCCGGCGGTGTGGGAAGCCACGCTGGGCTATCCGAAGGGCTCGGCCTGGTTCCAGTACAGCTCGCCGGCCCTGTTCTCGATGACCATCGGCTTCGTCGGCGTGTGGCTGTTCTCCATCCTGGACAACAGCGCCGCCGCCAAGCAGGAGCGCGAGGACTTCGAAGCGCAGAAGGTCCGCTCCGAGACCGGCCTCGGTGCCTCCGGCGCCTCCGGCCACTGATCTCGCCGAACTCCCCCAGGTGCCGCTGCGGCGGCACCCCTACACCGCCCGGGTGCATCGCCCCGGGCGGTTTTTTTCGTCCGGGCTTCAGGCCGACGCGTTCAGGTGGCGCAGCTTGATGAAGGCCATCGCGGCCATCACCGCGTCGTTGACCGCATCGTGCGCGTCGCGCTGCGGCAGCGCCAGATCCTCCATCAGCGTGGCGAAGCGCAGGTCGATGTTGGTGACGCTCTTGAGGTGCGGCGGCAGCTGGCGGTTCTTGTAGTCGAAGTACATCGCCGAGACCTCGATCTTCGGCTGCGGCAGGCCCATGCCCAGGATCGGGAAGATCACCTTGTTGAGCATCGCCACGTCGAACTCGAGGAAGTAGCCCACCAGAGGGCGGGCGCCGATGAAGCGCATCAGCTGCTTGACGGCCTCGTCGGGGTCGAGCCCCGCGGCCACGTCCTGCTCGCGCAGGCGGTGCACGCGGATGCTGTCGGCCGACACGCCCTTGCTGGGCTTGACCAGCAGCTCCAGGCGCTCGCTGGTCAGGATGCGGTCGCCGACGATGCGCACCGCACCGATCGAGATGATCTCGTCACGCCCGACCACCAGGCCGGTGGTCTCGCAGTCCACCGACACCCACTCGTCGGGCGGTGGCGCATCGAACATGAAACGAAAGCGCTGGTCGCCCATGTGGTAGAGCATCCACTCGCGCTTGAGCGCGGCCCAGGCCGACTTCGGGGAAAGGTTCATGAAGGACGCTCCCCGCCGCTCAGAGGATGTCCAGGCGATAGTGCATGCGCAGCATCGTCTTGAAGCGCTTGACCACGCCCAGCGCGTCCTTGAGCAGGTCGCGGTCCAGGCTGGAAAGCTTGTCCACCTCGATGCCCCCAGGCTGCTTGCCCTGGGCGATGGCCTGCAGGCCGGTCTTGAGCTTCAGGCCCATGAAGAAGCGCAGGCACTCGATCAGATCGGTGCCCATCTGTGCCGGCAGCTTCTCGGCCTCGACCAGTGCCTCGATGCGCGCGGTGGTGCTGGTCTCGTCCAGGTGCTGCTCCAGCGCCAGCGCCCGCACACCGTGCACCAGCGGGAAGGTGCCGGCCTTTTTCAAGTCCAGCTTGTCACCCGAGCTGTCGCCCAGCGACAGCACGCGGCTCCACCAGCCGCTGCCCTCGTTGAAGGCCTCGACCGAGGCGGCAAAGCGGCTGAGCAGCATCATGTTGTCGGTGGCCAGCTTGAACAGCTCCTGGCGCACGTGCGCGAGCAGCGAGGCATCGCCGCAGACGGCGTGGGCATCCAGGAAGATCGCCAGCGCCATCACGTTGTCCGGCGAGGGTTGCAGCAGCCAGCCCTTGGCACGCTGCGCGAAGCCGCTGGCTGGATGGCGCCAGTCCGGGTTGGACACCATGATGTGGCCCTGGCACTCCGGGTAGCCGAAGGTGGCCAGCGCGTCGGAGAAGCGCTGGCAGATCGCCGCCAGGTCGTGCGGGCAGTCGTAGCCGTCGCGCAGGATCAGGCCGTTGTCCTGGTCGGTCTTGAGGATCTGCTCGCCGCGGCCCTCGCTGCCCATCACGAAGAGGCAGGAATTGGCCACCAGGTCCGCCGGCGCGATCAGCTGCCAGGCGCGCTCGAAGAGCTTGGCGTTGAGCTCCTGCACCAGCCGGGCGATCTGCTCGACCTTCGTGCCCGCGCGGTGCAGCATCGTCACCGAGCGGGTGATCTGCCCGGCCGCCGCTTCCAGCGCCGACAGGTCCTGCGCCTCCAGCACCTGCAGCATGATCAGGTAGGAGTGGTTGGACAGGAAGCTCAGCAGGTCCAGCTGCTGCAAGAAGCCGATGATGTGGTCGCCATCGCGCACCACCAGGCGGTGGATCTTGTGGCGAATCATCAGCGCCAGCGCCTCGAACAGCGCGTCCTTGGGCTTGACGGTGATGAGGTTGAAGTTCGCCAGCTCGCGCACCTTCAGCTCGTTCAACGGCGTGCCGTGCAGCACCGCGCGCTCCAGACCGGTGATCGTGAACACGCCCAGGTTCGGCGGATCCGTCTGGTTGTCACGCACCATCACGTTGGTCGTGCGCTTGTCGCGGAACACCCGCACGACGCTGACGATGTCGTCGTTGGCATCCACCCAGACCGCCGGACGGATGAAGACCTCCTCGACGCGCGCCAGCGTCAGCGACTGCAGCTCATGCTCGCCCTGGCGCTCGGACAGCGCGCTGAGCTTCTTCGACAGGTCGGAGAACAGCAGCGCGCCGAAGGTGGCGTTGCTGGCGATCAGCTCGGTCACCGCCTCCTTGGCCAGCTGATAGGCCACCACCTCCTCGGCGGCGACGAAGCGGCTGGAGGCCTTGCCGGACACCAGCGCCCGGCCGTCGAAGCTGTCGTCCGGGCCGTAGCTGGCGACCAGCTCCTCGCCATCCCACTGCTGCACGACGCCCTTGATCAGCACGTACAGGTGCTCCGGGTGGGCGCCGGGCGTCATGATTTCCGCGCCCTCGCGGAAGTAGGCAATGTCCAGGCTGTTGCGCACCAGGGTGCGCTCCTCGCCGTTGAGGCAGTCGAACGGCGAGATCGTGAAATTGAAGGCGCTCGGCACGGAAGGGGCTTTCGGCTGGATGAAGGCAACACCAGGCCCCTCGCGGGGGCCTCGGCGGGATCGTCACGGACGATTGTCCGCAGCCGCCTGACAGCCTTCCCTGCGTTCGAGCAAACCGCCTGCATTGCGCCGCGGCTTGATGCGCATCAACAGCCCAGGGCGCCACCGCCGCCCCGAAGTGCGGCCATTTCGCCACGCCCGGCGCAGCACGGCACCTCGGCACGCCGCTGCTCACCCGGCCCGGGCGGGCTCGGCAGGCCGGTGGCTCAGCGCGCCGCGCCGCGGTCGCCCGCCGCGGCCAGGATCCTGCCGCTGCTGTCGGCCTTCAGGCAGGACGAGCCGCCGCCGACCACCGTGGCGTTGGCCGCATCGCTGAGCTGAAAGTCCAGGCAGATCCAGGCCGCGTCGACGGTGTCCGATGGCGACACGCGCCAGCGCACCTGGCTGCGCTGCTTCACGCTGGTCTTGGCCGAGGAGGTGTAGTCCGTGCCGGTGAACCAGGTGCCACTGGCGCCCGCGCTCGCTCGCTCGGGCAGGTTGGCGGAGGGCGCGGCGTGCACGCTGTAGGTGCCGGAGTCGGCCACCTGGCCGTACCAGATCAGCGGGGCGGTGCTGAAGTAGATGCGCGAGCTGTTGTCCTGCACCGTCACGCCATTGCGCTGCAGCGTGGTGCGCACCACCGACACCCGGCGGGCGCTGCCCTCGAAGACCTCCGTGGCGCTCTGCGGCAGGTAGTGCGTCGAGAACTCGTAGCTGTCGCGCGTACCGGGATCGACGAAGGCCGACGACAGCGCCTGGTTATCGGTGGTGAACAGCGTCGTGATCACCGCCTGCACCGGGTAGGTTGCCGGGCCACTGCCGGTATTGTCGTCACCGCCACCGCAGGCGCCCAGGGCGGCCGCAGCCAGCAAGGCCAGCGCGCGCAGGGGTCGTTGGTTGATCGGGAAGGTGTTCCAAGTCATGTCGAGTCCCAACAGGTCGAAGAAAGTGTGAGAAATTATGCGTTTCAATCGAAACATTTTGTAATCACTTTCGCCCAACCCACCATTCGGTTCGACCCCGCCTCGCCGCGCGTCGGTTCCAGACGACATCGCCCCCCGCTTCCGCGCTGGTTACCACCGTACACAGCCTGCCGCCCCCCCGAGACGACGGGGCCTTCGATCAACCGCTAGGCTTTCACCATGACCACGTTCCAGTTCCCGCTCTCCACGTTCGCCGAACACCCCGGCGTGATCCGATGCGCTCTGGCCGGCGCGCTGTGCGCGTTGGCCTTGCTGCCGCTGGCTGCGCAGGCCCAGAATGACTCGGCCGCCAGCGCGCCGAACCGCAGCATCGTCGGTGGCATCGTCGATCAGGCCGCCGAGGCCGGCCGCACCGTCGGTGGCGAGGCCCGCAAGGTGGGCAGCGGCATCGCCCAGGGTGCGCGTGACGCGGCCTCCGCCGCCGCCTCCGGTGCCCGGCAGATCTGGCGCGGCGCCAAGGACGAGGCCCAGCGCACCGGCAGCGCCGCCAGTGCCGCAGCGCGCGACCTCAAGTCCTCCACCACGCCGGCCAGCCAGGCCCCCGCACCGGTCGAGACCCGCTCGACGACGCGCTGAGCCGGCCCGGCCGCGCAGTCCCAAGCGACAACGGCCCGTTCCGCGCGATGCGGAACGGGCCGTCGGGCGCCCATTGAGTCGGCGAGCCGGAAAACCGACTCGAGCGGGATTCAGCCGCGCTTGGCCACCAATGTCAGGATGTCGTAGCTGGCCACCAGCTCGCCGAGCTGGTTGGTGACCTCGACATCCCAGGCCACCACGCCCTGGCCGCGGCCCTGGGCGTCGACCTTCTGGCGGTCGATCTTGCGCTTGGCGGTCAGGCGCGCCTGGATGGTGTCGCCGATGCCCACCGGCTTGACGAAGCGCAGCGTGTCCAGCCCGTAGTTGGCCAGCACCGGCCCGGGCGCCGGGCTGACGAACAGGCCCGCCGCCGCCGACAGCACGAAGTAGCCGTGCGCGATGCGCTTGCCGAAGGGGGAGTCCTTGGCGGCCACCTCGTCGAAGTGCATGTAGAAGTAGTCGCCCGAGATGCCGCCGAAGGCGACGATGTCCGCCTCGCTCACTGTGCGGCGGTGCGTCAACAGGCTCTCGCCGATCTGCAGGTCCTCGAAGTGGCGGCGGAAGGGGTGAATCTCGGTCTCGACGCGCTTCGCCCCACGCACGTATTCGCCGGTCACCGCCGCCAGCATCGTCGGCGAGCCCTGCACCGCGCAGCGCTGCAGGTAGTGGTGGACGGCGCGGATGCCGCCCAGCTCCTCGCCGCCGCCGGCGCGGCCCGGGCCGCCGTGCTTGAGCAGCGGCAGCGGCGAGCCGTGGCCGGTGGATTCGGGCGCGGCCTCGGCGTCCAGGATGTGCAGGCGGCCATGCAGCGCAGCGGCCACCGGGATGACCTTCGCCGCCACCGCCGGGTCCTGGGTCACCAGCGTGCCGACCAGGCTGCCCTGCCCCTTGGCGGCCAGCGCCAGCGCCTCATCCAGGTCGTCGTAGGCC
>DAOLLE010000231.1:0-5688 GCA_035331205.1 Burkholderiaceae bacterium | reverse complement strand
GGCCGGCGCCGACGATCACCACGTCGTATTCCATGGATTCGCGCGGACCGAACTGGTCCAGGATCTCCTGCGGGCTCATGTGAAGTTCTCTCTTGTCGGACGATGGATCGGCAGTTGTCCGCGGCCCGCCTGCCGGGATCCGCGGCAACCCTTATGGATACTTGCTGAGCAGAGCGGCGCCGATTCTATCCAGGGGGGTCGAAATCCCAGTGTCACCTGCGCTGCGTGGCTGTAGAGGCGAGGATCCACTCGAAACGCGGGGGCCGGCGCGGCTTCGGCACACACCGAAAGAAGGGCGTCGCTTCGGGTCTTGCTTGCCGCATCGGGAGGCGCTGTGCCGACTATGCTGACCGTGAAGCCGTGACGGTCCGTCGGCCGCGCCTGCCCGAGTGCGACGTCGGACCGGCCTCATCTCCACGGAGCCGCTTGCATGCCTCTCGCTACCGACCTTCCCTCGGGCCTTCAGGATGTGCCCCGAGCGACCTCGACCGGCGCCCCAGTCGAGAACCTGCGCTGCGCGCCCGGCGCGGATGCGGGCGAGTTGCGCCTGCGCCAGGCGCTGTGGGCCAGCGGCGCGAGCGTCTGGGAGTGGCGCAGCGACGATAACCTGCTGGTCATCGATCCCTTCGAGCTGGGGGGCGAGCGCATCGAGCTGCCGGCGATGAACCCGCGGGCGTTCGGCGAGCGGCTGCATCCGGACGACGTCGAGGTGGCGCGGCAGGCCTGGCGGGTCCACCTGCAGGGGCGGCGCCCGGACTTCGAGGTGTCGATGCGGCTGCCGCAGCCCGGGCGCACACGCTGGCTGCACCTGCATGGCCGGGTCGTCGAGCGCGATGCGCAGGGCCGGGCGTTGCGCGCGCTGGGCACGATCAAGGACAGGACCGCCGAGCGCGAGGCCGATCGGTCGATGCAGGCGATGGCGCGCGAGCTCGAGCGCGTCGCCCGGCTCGACGGGTTGACCGAATTGCCCAACCGCAGCGCACTGGAGGACTACCTCACCCGCCGCCTCTGCGCCAGCCATTCCTTCGCGCTCATGCAGCTGGACCTGGATGGCTTCAAGGACATCAACGAGTCCTACGGCCACGAGGCGGGAGACCGGCTGCTGCGCGCGGCGTCCCAGCGCCTGGCCAGCGTGGTGGGATTGGGCGAACCGGGCCGGCTCGAAGGCAAGGATCTGCTGGCGCGCTGGAGTGGTACCAGCTTCGCGGCGGTGCTGGCACCGGGCAGCGGCGAGACCGAGGTCCGTGCGACGGCACAGGGCGTGATCGCGGCCTTCTCGGCGCCCTTTGCCGTCGGGGAGCACGCGCTGTCGCTGTCGCCGAGCATCGGAGCGGTGCTCGCGCCGCGCGATGGCAGCCACCCGGTCGAGCTGCTGCGCAAGCTCGACGTGGCGACCTGCGCCGCACGCGAGCCCGGGCGCAACCGCCTGACTTTCTACGATGCCGGGCTGGAGGACGACGTGCAGCGCCGCGTGCGCCTGTTCAGCCTGCTGCGTGCCGATGCCGAGCGCAACGGCTTCGCCTTCGTCGCCCAGCCCAAGGTCGATGCCCTCGGCTTGGCGGTGGGCGCCGAGCTGCTGATGCGCTGGCCCACCGAGGCCTTCGGTCCGGTGTCGCCGGTGGAGTTCATCCCGATGGCCGAGAAGCTCGGCCTCATCGGCCTGATGGGCCGCCATGCGCTGCACGCTGCGGCCAAGCTGGCGGCGCGCTGCCAGGCCGCGGGCCAGGCCTTGCCGGTGGCGGTGAACCTCTCGCCGAAACAGTTGCTGCAGCCCGGGCTGGATCGCCAGCTGCTGCTGGCCTGCGAGCGCGCGGGCATCGGCCCTGCGCTGCTGGAGCTGGAGCTGACCGAGTCGGCGCTGCTGGTGGGCATCGAGGTGGTGACGCCGGTGCTCCAGCGACTGCGCCGCCACGGCTTTTCGCTGGCGTTGGACGACTTCGGCACCGGCTACTCCTCGCTGGGCTACCTGCGCCACCTGCCGTTCACGAAGGTAAAGATCGACCGCAGCTTCGTGATGGACATCGAGCGCGACGAGCGCGCGCTGCGCATGCTCGAACCCATGCTGCGCCTGTGCGAGGTGCTGGGCATGTCGGCGGTGGCCGAGGGCGTCGAGACCTTGGCGCAGTTCGAGGCCCTGCGCAGTCTGGGCGTGCCCGAGTTCCAGGGCTACCACTTCGCCCGCCCGATTCCGGTGGACGACTGGGCGCGGCAGGTCGAATCCGCCCAGGGCCGGCCGATCGCGCTGCCGCTGATGCCGCCCGGCTCCGCCGCCGCCTGAGGCGGCCCTCGCCCGGGGCCTCGTGCTATCTTTCCCTGATTCGAATCCCGCACGCCGCGGTGGGTTCATCGCCGTCGAGGCGCAGCCCATCGCCACAACAACACGGAGCCCTTTCCATGAGCTACAGCATCGATCTTTCCGGCCGCGTGGCCCTCGTCACCGGCGCCTCCAGCGGCCTGGGTGCGCAGTTCGCCCGCACGCTGGCCAAGGCCGGCGCAGCGGTGGTGCTGGCCGGGCGCCGCACCGAGCGGCTGAAGGACCTGCGCGCCGAAATCGAGGGCCAGGGCGGCGACGCGCACGTCGTCAGCCTGGACGTCACCGACGTGGCCAGCATCCAGTCCGCCGTGGCGCACGCCGAGACCGAGGTCGGCACGCTCGACATCCTGATCAACAACTCGGGTGTCAGCACCACGCAGAAGCTGCTGGACGTCGAGCCCGAGGACTACGACTTCATCTTCGATACCAACGTGCGCGGCGCCTTCTTCGTCGCCCAGGAGGTCGGCCGGCGCATGGTCCAGCGCGCGCGTGGCGCGGCGCCGGGCACCTTCACCGGCGGGCGCATCGTCAACATCGCCTCGATGGCGGGCCTGCGCGTGCTCAGCCAGATCGGCGTGTACGCGATGAGCAAGGCCTCGGTCATCCACATGACCCGCGCGATGGCGCTGGAGTGGGGCAAGTTCGGCATCAACGTCAACGCGATCTGCCCGGGCTACATCGACACCGAGATCAACCACCACCACTGGCAGACCGAGGCCGGCCAGAAGCTGATCCAGATGCTGCCGCGCAAGCGCCTGGGCCAGCCGCAGGACCTCGACACCACGCTGCTGATGCTCTGCGCCAACGAGAGCCGCTTCATCAACGGCGCGGTGATCCAGGCCGACGACGGCTTCGGCCTCTGACCCGGGAGGCGTCGCCATGAGGGATCTGAGTCCGCTGGAGGCGCGCGTGGTCGCGGTGCTGGTCGAAAAGCAGGCGACCGTGCCCGACACCTACCCGCTGAGCCTGAACGCGCTGGTGGCCGGTTGCAACCAGAAGACCGCGCGCGAGCCGGTCATGAGCGTGGACGAGTCGCAGGTGCTCAACGCCATCGACGGCCTGAAGTCGATGAGCCTGGTCTTCGAGGGCAGCGGCAGCCGCGTGGTGCGCTACGAGCACAACCTGGGCCGCGTGATGGCGGTGCCCAGCCAGGCGGTGGCGCTGCTGGCCACGCTGATGCTGCGGGGCCCGCAGACCGCCGCCGAGCTGCGTGCGCACAGCGAGCGGCTGCACCGTTTCGCCGACATCTCCTCGGTCGAGGGCTTCCTCGACGAGTTGGCCGACCGCTACCCGCCCAAGGTACTCAAGCTGCCCCGAGCACCCGGCGCCCGCGAGGCGCGCTGGATGCACCTGCTCTGTGGCGAGCCCGACCCGGCCGTGCTGCAGGCGGCCGCTGCAGCGGCCTCTGCCACCAGCGCCACCGCACTGTCCGCGGCGGATCTGGACGAATTGGCGGTGCTGCGCGCCGAGCACCGTCAGCTCAGTGCCGAGGTGGCCGCGCTGCGTGAACTGGTGACGCGCATCGCCGGCGAACTCGGCGTGTCGATCGATCCCCCTGCCGCTGGCTGAAACGATGCGCTTCACGATTCCCGACGACAAGAAGCTGGTCCACGAGGTGCTCTTTCCGATCCGCTGGGGAGACATGGACGCGATGGGCCACGTCAACAACACGATCTACTTCCGCTACATGGAGATCGTGCGGCTGGACTGGTTCGAGGCGCTGAAGATCGGGCCGAATCCGGCTGGCGAAGGCCCGGTGATCGTCAACGCCTTCTGCAACTTCTACCGCCAGCTGGAGTACCCGGGTGACGTCCTGGCCCGGCACTACGTGCGCAACCCGGGACGCACGAGCTTCGACACCTACGTGACGCTGGAGCGGGTCGACCGCCCGGGCGAGATCGACGCCGCCGGCGGCGCCAAGATCGTCTGGGTGGACTTCCCGAAGCAGAAGTCCGCGCCGCTGCCGGACTTCCTGCGCGAACGGGTGTCCTGAGCCGCGGCAGGTGATCCGAGGGGGCAGGCGCCGAGGCGGCCTGTGCCCGCTGAGACAATGCGGCGATGACCCTGGACCTCGCCCTCGGGCTGCTCGGCGCGCTCGCGCTGGCGCAGCTCGCCCTGCTGCTGTTCCTGCTTCGCCGCTCACGAGCCATCACCCCGGCGCCCGACTTGCAGGACCTGCTGGACGGCTGGCAGGACGCGCAGGACGGCCGGCTCGAGCGCCTGGCGCGCGACCTGCGCGGCGAATTGAGTGAGTCCGCGCGCGGTACCCGGCTGGAACTGGGCAGCCGGTTGACGGAGTTCCAGCGCGCGCTGCTGGCCCAATCGGGTGAGCTGGCGCGCACGCAGACCGAACAGTGGCGCCTGCTGGGCGAGGCCAACGACCGCCGCCTGGGCGAGCTGCGCAGTGCCGTCGAACAGCGGCTGGTGGCCGTGCAGGGCAGTGTCGAGGCGCGGCTTCAGGCCCTGCAGGCCGACAACGAAAAGCGCCTGGAGCAGATGCGCGCCACGGTGGACGAGAAGCTGCACGCCACGCTGGAAACCCGCCTGGGCGAGAGCTTCCGCCAGGTGGCCGAGCGGCTGGAGCTGGTGCACCGCGGCCTCGGTGAGATGCAGACCCTGGCCCAGGGCGTGGGCGACCTCAAGCGCGTGCTGGGCAACGTCAAGACCCGCGGCGTCTTTGGCGAGGTGCAGCTGGCCGGGCTGCTGGAGCAGGTGTTCACGCCCGAGCAGTACGCGGTCAACGTGGCCACCGTGCCGGGCAGCAGCGAGCGCGTGGAGTTCGCGATCCGCCTGCCGGGCCGGGCCACCGGCGCCGGCGACAGCCCTGTCTGGCTGCCGCTGGACGCCAAGTTCCCGCGCGAGGACTACGAGCGCCTGATCGACGCCCAGGACCACGCCGACCGCGAGGCGGCCGAGGCCGCCGGCCGCGCGCTGGAGCAGCGCGTGCGCGACGAGGCCCGCACCATCGCCAGCAAGTACCTGGCGCCGCCGCACACCACCGATTTCGCGGTGCTCTTCCTGCCCACCGAGGGCCTGTACGCCGAGTTGCTGCGCCGCCCCGGCCTGACCGAGGCGCTGCAGCGCCAGCACCGCGTCACGCTGGCCGGGCCGACCACGCTGCTGGCCATGCTCAACAGCCTGCAGATGGGCTTTCGCACCCTGGCGCTGGAAAAGCGCAGCTCCGAGGTCTGGACCGTGCTGGGCGCCGTCAAGACCGAATTCGCCAAGTTTGGCGACGTGCTGGAAAAGACCCGCAAGAAGCTGCAGGAGGCGGGCCACACCATCGAGCAGGCGGAGGTGCGCACCCGCGCGATGGCGCGCCAGCTGCGCAGCGTCGAGGCGCTGGAGCCCGGCCCGGCCGGTGCGCTGCTGGG
>DAOLLE010000230.1:0-5700 GCA_035331205.1 Burkholderiaceae bacterium | reverse complement strand
GTATTCGGTCTTGAGCACGACCATCGGGTCCTTGCCCTGCATGATGACGTTGCCGGCGCGGATTTCCTGTGCGATCTTCATAACGGTATCCATGAGGCCCCGCCAGGGGGCAAGGTTGGGTGCAACTCAGGCACACGCTCCCACCTGAACCGAAGACAGCGGGAGTCGCGGCACACGCCTGCGTGCAGCTGGAGCAATGGTTTCGCGGTGCACGGCGTGTGCCTCTGCTGCGCCTCTGGCTCCGCAAAACCTTAGATTCTACCCCGAGAGTGTGTCGTCAAGACCTGCCACCGCTCCGCTGGGCCCCGCGTCGCTCGGCGACGAAGGCCAGCAGCTGTCTGCTCAGGTCGGGTTGATCGGCAAAGTCCTGGGCGCGCTGCCGTGCCCACTGTGCCCAGGCGGTGTGCCACTGTGACCAGAGACGGGCCCAGGACAGCCCGGGGCCCGACCCGTTCCAGGCCCGAAAGGCCTGGCGCAGCGCAGCGGCCAGCTCGGCGGGGGCGCCCGCCAGGTGGCGGTCGAGGAAGGCCTCCAGCTTCGGCCACTGCGCGCCATCGTCCTGGACGTAGAGCTGCCAGAGAAAGGGCTTGCCTGCCCAGAGGGCGCGCACCGCGGAGTCCTCGCCGCGCACCAGGTTCCAGTCGCAGCTCCAGAGCAGGCGGTCGAAGTCGGCCTGGCTGACCGGCGGCAGGAAAACCAGCCGCAGTGCGCGGTGCACCCGCTCGCTGCCCGGCGCGGGCACCTCGGGCCAGTGCAGCGCGTCGGCCACCGCCCGGGCACTGTGGCCGGGGGTGACCAGCAGCGTCATCGGCACGTCCTGAAAGTCCGCCAGCCAACCCGCCAGCGCCGGCTGCGGGTAGCCGAAGAGCAGCACCAGGGCTTCGTCCCGCTCGAGGCCCGAGGCTGGATCGATGCTGCGGCGCAGCGTCAGGCCCAGCCGCTCGCGCAGGAAGGGGCCGCGAGCGTGCGCGTCGCGCTGCACGAGCAGGTCGCGCTCGCGCAGCAGCCCGCCGGTCGCCGCGGTGTAGCCGGGGTAGAAGAACCACTTCGTCAGGCCCTGGCCTGGGCCGCTCCACTGCGGCGAGGGCAGGCGGTGCGAGCGCTCGACGTAGGCTTCGGCGCTGAGATACTCCAAATTCAGCCAGACGGGCGCGGGTCGACGCTGCGCCATGCGCTCGACGAAGGCGGCCGGCGGCTCGCAGCCGAAGGCCTCGATCACCACGTCGCCGGGCACCTCGTCGGGGTCGGGGTCGCGCCAGGGCCGCAGCGTCACCCCCGACGCACCCTGCGGCGCCATCCAGGCCAGCGCGCTGGCGTCGTCCACCCACAGGCGCACGCGCTGGCCGCGTCGCGCGAGGTCCACCGCCAGGCGCCAGCACACGCCGAGATCGCCGTGGTTGTCGATCACGCGGCAGAAGACGTCCCAGGCCAGGGCGGCAGAGGGTGACGCAGGCGGCATCGGGTCGGTCATCGGGCGATTATGGTCAGCGGCAGAATCCCGGCCATGTCCGATCCGCAAGCCAGCGCCCCCCGTTCCGGCCTTGAACCCGCTGCCGCTGAGTCGACCGCCCCGGTCGTGGAAGCCGCCCCCGACGCGACCCCCGACGCCTCGCCCGACGCGGCCGCGCAGGCCTGGGAGCGCCTGCTGACCGAGGTGGCGGCGCTGCCGGGTCTGCCGGGCGTGTACCGCTACTTCGACGCCGCCGATCAGCTGCTCTACGTGGGCAAGGCGCGCAATCTGAAAAAGCGCGTCTCGAGCTACTTCCACAAAGACCACGGTGGCACGCGCATCGGCCACATGGTTGGCCGCATCCGCCGGCTCGAGACCACGGTGGTGCGCTCCGAGGCCGAGGCGCTGCTGCTCGAGAACAACCTGATCAAGACGCAGCACCCGCGCTTCAACATCCTCTTCCGCGACGACAAGAGCTACCCCTACCTGAAGCTGGTCACGCACGAGTTCCCGCGGGTGGCCTACTTCCGCGGCGCGGTCGACCGGCGCCACCGCTACTTCGGCCCCTACCCGAGCGCCTGGGCGGTGAAGGAGGGCATCCAGCTGCTGCAGAAGGTCTTCCGCCTGCGCACCTGCGAGGACACGGTCTACAACCACCGCACCCGGCCCTGCCTGCTCTACCAGATCCACCGCTGCTCGGGCCCCTGCGTCGGCGCCATCAGCGCCGAGGGCTACGCGCAGGACGTGGCGCACGCGGTGCGCTTCCTGGAGGGGCACACGCAGGAGGTGGTCGACGGCCTGCAGGCGCAGATGATGGAGGCTGCCGAGCGGCTGGACTTCGAGACCGCCGCGCAGCTGCGCGACCAGATCGGCGCGCTGGCCAAGGTGCTGCACCAGCAAGCAGTGGACACCGACGCCGAGCGCGATACCGACATCCTGGCCGTCAAGGTGCAGGGCGGGCGCGCCTGCGTCAACCTGGCCATGGTGCGCGGCGGGCGGCACCTGGGCGACCGGGCCTACTTCCCGACCCACGTCGAGGAGGCCGCGGCCATCGGGGCGATGGGCGAGCTCGACGAGGCCGATGATGGCGGCGACGGCGACCTGGCGCCGATCGAGGTGCAGGTGCTGCAGGCCTTCCTGGCGCAGCACTACCTCGGCAACCCCTGCCCGCCACTGCTGATCTGCAGCCACCCGGTGGACCGCGAGCTGCTGGCCGCACTGAGCGAGCAGGCCGGGCGCAGGGTCACGGCCCAGCACCAGCCGCGCGAGCAGCGCCGCGTCTGGCTCGACATGGCGCTGCAGGGCTGCGAGCTGGCGCTGGCGCGGCTGCTGGCCGAGGAGGGCTCGCAGCAGGCGCGCACCCGCGCGCTGGTCGAGGTGCTGGACCTCGCGCCCGAAGGCATGGACGCCGGGTTGGAGGGCCTGCGCATCGAGTGCTTCGACATCAGCCACACCGCCGGCGAGGCGACGCAGGCCTCCTGCGTGGTCTTCGAGCAGCACCGCATGCAGCCCTCGCAGTACCGGCGCTTCAACATCGCCGGCATCACCGGCGGGGACGACTACGCCGCGATGCGCCAGGTGCTCACCCGCCGCTACGCCAAGGTGGCCGAGGCGGCGCAGCTGGGCGAGGGGCGCATGCCCGACCTGGTGCTGGTGGACGGCGGGCGCGGCCAGGTGGCGATGGCGCGCGAGGTCTTCGAGTCGCTCGGCCTGGACATCGGCCTGATCGTCGGCGTCGAGAAGGGCGAGGGCCGCAAGGTCGGGCTCGAAGAGTTGGTCTTTGCCGACGGTCGCGACAAGATCACCCTCGGCCGGGACTCCGCTGCGCTGATGTTGGTGGCGCAGATCCGCGACGAGGCGCACCGCTTCGCGATCACCGGCATGCGCGCCAAGCGGGCCTCGGTGCGCACCTCGGGCAGCCGGCTGGAGGACATCCCCGGCGTCGGCCCGAAGAAGCGCGCCCGCCTGCTGCAGCGCTTCGGCGGTGTGCGCGGCGTGGCCGCGGCCAGCGTCGACGACCTGGCCGGCGTCGAGGGCATTTCGCGCGAGCTGGCCGACGAGATCTTTCGCGCGCTGCACTGACGCATCGCGCTGCGTTCGGTACGGTGGCGCAGCGGATCTGCCGTTTCCGCGGCCGCCGATCGCGGGGGAAGGTCGGCTTGGGCGATCGAACCTGTGCACAATGTCACCATGTTCCTGACCCTGCCCACGCTGCTCACCTGGGCGCGCATCGTCGCGATTCCGCTCATCATCGGGATCTACTACCTGCCGCTCGGCATCGAGGACAAGAACTTCGGCGCGACGGTGCTCTTTGTGCTGGTGGCGGTCACCGACTGGCTGGACGGCTACCTGGCGCGGCGGCTGAACCAGACCTCGTCGTTCGGCGCCTTTCTCGATCCGGTGGCCGACAAGCTGCTGGTCTGTGCCGCCCTGCTGATCCTGCTGCAGCTCGACCGTGTCAATGCGCTGGTGGCGCTGATCATCATCGGCCGGGAGATCACGATCTCCGCGCTGCGTGAGTGGATGGCGCAGATCGGCGCCTCGCGCAGCGTCGCGGTGCACATGCTGGGCAAGCTCAAGACCACCGCGCAGTTGGTGGCGATTCCCTTTCTGCTCTACGACGGCCGGCTCTTCGGCGTCTTCGACACCCGTTGGTGGGGCACCGTGGCCATCCTGATCGCCAGCGTGCTGACCGTCTGGTCGATGGTCTACTACCTGCAAAAGGCCCTGCCCGAAATCCGGGCCAAGGCCCGCTGAGTGGCGCGGCCTGGCGGGTCGGGCGAAGGCGGCGGCATGCCCGGGCTGCTGCGGGCCATGCCCGGCGTCTTCGTGCTCATCTGGAGCACCGGCTTCATCGTGGCGCGCTACGGCATGCCGCATGCGCCGCCGCTGACCTTCCTGAGCCTGCGCTATGCGCTGTCGGTGGCCTGCTTCCTGGTCTGGATCGTGCTGGTGCGTGCGGCCTGGCCGGTCGGGCTGGCGCAGTGGCGCCACCTGGCCATCACCGGCATGCTGATGCACGCCGGCTACCTGGGGGGCGTCTGGGCGGCGGTGCGCCTGGGCATTGGCGCCGGCACGGTGGCGCTGATCGTCGGCCTGCAACCGCTGCTGACGGCCCTGTGGGTGGCTTGGCAGGCCCGCTCGCCGATCACCGGCGCGCCTGCGCGCGAGGCCGTTTCGCTGCGCCAGTGGGCCGGTCTGCTGCTGGGCCTGGGCGGGCTGCTGCTGGTGGTCTGGCACAAGCTGGGCGCCGGCGAGGTCACCGCTGGCAACCTGGCGCTGGCGCTGCTCGCCCTGGCGAGCATCACGGTCGGTACGCTCTACCAGAAGCGCCACGTCGCGCCCTGCGACGTGCGCACCGCCAACACGGTGCAGCTGCTGGGTGCGCTGGTGGTGTCGGCGCCACTGGCCTGGCTGGAAGCCGCGCCGGTGCACTGGGTACCGGAGCTGATCGGCGCGCTGGCCTGGTCGGTGCTCGCGCTGACGCTGGGGGGCAGCTCGCTGCTGTACCTGCTGATCCAGCGCGGCGCGGCCACCCGCGTGACCAGCCTGCTCTACTTGGTGCCGCCCTGCACCGCGCTGATGGCCTGGCTGCTGTTCGGCGAAGACCTGGGCGGCCTGACGCTGCTGGGGATGGCGCTGACGGTGGCCGGCGTGGCCTGGGCGGTGCGCACGCCACGCTGAACTCGGGTGGCCCGCGGCCGGAACCGGCGCCGAATGTGCATAGAATGCGCGCCTGTCATCCGACCGGTGCTCGCCCGGTCAGGCGCCAACACGGCGTGGGTGGCCGGCCTGACCGCGCTGCGGCAGGGCGACCGACCGCCGAGGCGGGGCCTTTTTGAGGGGTAGTTTGTGAACAAGTCCGAATTGATCGATCACATCGCTGAACAGGCCGACATTTCGAAGGCGGCTGCCGCCCGCGCGCTCGAAGCTCTGCTCGGTGGTGTGACGGACGCACTGGCCCGTGGCGACAGCGTCACGCTGGTGGGCTTCGGGACCTTCGCGGTCAGCAGCCGTGAAGAACGCAGTGGCCGCAATCCACGCACCGGCGAGACGATCACGATCGCCTCGTCCAAGGTGCCGAAGTTCCGTCCCGGCAAGGCGCTGCGCGACGCGATCGCCTGATCCGGCAGGGGCAGCGCAGGGTCGTCCTGGTGGCGGCCCTGCACGGGCCGGGTGCTTAGCTCAGTTGGTAGAGCGGCGCCCTTACAAGGCGTAGGTCGGGGGTTCGAGCCCCTCAGCACCCACCA
>DAOLLE010000229.1:0-5703 GCA_035331205.1 Burkholderiaceae bacterium | reverse complement strand
GCAGCGCCGCAGCCGTCGCCGCCAGGGCCAGCCGGCCCGCCGGGGCGCGGCGGTCGGAAGCAGGGGCCGGGGGCATCGTCGTCACGGTGGGTTCGAGCCCGCGTTAAGGCTTCTTGGCCGCGTCGCCACTGCCCGCGTCGGCCGCCTTGTTGAAGAGGAACTGGCTGATCAGGTTCTCCAGCACCACCGCGGACTGGGTCTGCTTGATCGTGTCGCCGGGGGCGAGGTTCTTCTCGTCGCCGCCGGGCTCCAGCCCGATGTACTGGTCACCCAGCAGGCCGGCGGTGAGGATCTTGGCCGAGGTGTCCTTCGGGAACTCGAAGCTGCGCTGCACCTCCAGGTGCACCACACCCTGGTAGGTCTTGGGGTCCAGGCTGATCGAGGTGACGCGGCCGACCACCACGCCGGCCGAGCGCACCGGGGCGCGCGACTTCAGGCCACCGATGTTGTCGAAGCGCGCGGTCAGCGCGTAGGTGGCGCCGCCGGAGAAGGTCGTCAGGTTCGCCGCCTTGAGCGCGACGAACACCAGGGCGGCCAAGCCGAGCAGCACGAACAGGCCGACCAGCATCTCGAGATTGCGTTTGGACATCGTGTAGGTTTCCTGAGCCCGGTTCTGCGTCTGATCGATCGCGGGTGTCGAGGGTTGTACGGTCTGGGCGCGCTGGACTTGGCGTCAGCGCGGCGCGGAGAACATCAGCGCGGTGAGGATGAAGTCCATGCCGAGCACCGCCAGCGACGAGACCACCACGGTGCGCGTGGTCGCGTAGGCCACCCCCTCGGGCGTCGCCTCGGTTTCGTAGCCCTGGTACAGCGCCACGGCGGTGCAGATCACACCGAACACCGCACTCTTGACCACGCCATTGCCGACGTCACGCCAGACATCGACCGCGTTCTGCTGGATGGACCAGAAGTTGCCCGCGTCGATGCCGATCAGCCCCACCGCGACCAGCCAGGCCCCGAGGATGCCGATGGCGGAGAACATGATCGCCAGCAGGGGCATGGCCAGCATGCCGGCGATGAAGCGCGGCGCCAGCACGCGCTGGCGCGGGTCCAGCGCCATCAGCTCCAGCGCGGCGATCTGCTCGCCCGCCTTCATCAGGCCGATCTCGGCGGTCAGCGAGGTGCCCGCCCGGCCGGCGAAGAGCAGCGCGGTCACCACCGGCCCGAGTTCGCGCACCAGCGACAGGTTGACCACCAGCCCGAGCGACTCCGCCGCGCCGAAGGTGATCAGCGTGTTGTACAGCTGCAGCGCCAGCACGAAGCCCACCGCCATGCCCGAGGCCAGGATGATCAGCAGCGAGCGGTTGCCGATGGCGTGCATCTGCTCGATCACCAGCATCGGCCGGCGCAGGCCCGCCGGCAGCGCGGCAAGCAAATCGACGAAGAAAATCGCCGCCCGGCCCCAGGCGCCGAGGACGTTGAGCGCTCTCGCGCCGAGGGAAGCCAGCCAGTTCATGCGGCACCTCCGCGGGCGGAAACGGGCGCAGCCGCGGGGGCTTGCGCGAGGCCGAAGTCCACCGCGATGTCCGGCGCCGGGTAATGGAATTTCACCGGGCCGTCCGGCTCACCGCGCACGAACTGGCGCACCTCCGGGTCGGTCGAGGCCATCAGCTCGGCCGGCGTGCCCTGGGCCACGACCCGGCCACCGCCGGCCATCAGCACCACCCAGTCGGAAATCGCCATGCACTCGGGCACGTCGTGCGAGATCAGCAGCGTGGTGGCCCCGGTCACGTCGTTGAGCGTGCGGATGAGCTTGGCGGCCACGCCCATCGAAATCAGGTCCAGGCCGGCGAAGGGCTCGTCGTACATGATCAGCTCGGGGTCCAGCGCGATCGCGCGGGCCAGCGCAATGCGCCGCGCCATGCCGCCGGAGACCTCGCTGATCTTCAGCGGCGCCGCGCCGCGCAGGCCCACCGCGTTGAGCTTCATCAGCACGATGTCGTGGATCATGCTTTCCGGCAGGTCGGTCATCTCGCGCAGCGGGAAGGCCACGTTGTCATAGACCGTGAGGTCGGTGAACAGGGCCCCGAACTGGAAGAGCATGCCCAGGCGCCGCCGCAGGCGGTAGAGCTGGGCGCGGTCGCGCACGTCGATGACCTCGCCGTCGAAGACGACGCGGCCCGAGTTCGCGCCGTGCACGCCACCGATCAGCCGCAGCAGCGTGGTCTTGCCGCAACCCGAGTTGCCCAGCACCGAGGTGACCTGGCCGCGCTTGAAGCGCAGCGTCAGGTCGTTGAGGATCAACCGGCTGCTGTCGTAGCCGAAGCTGACGTGGTCGATCTCGATCAGGTCGTCGGAACTCAAGGGCGGCACACCGGGCATCGGTTGCTCAGGCGGGCCGCTGGGCCCCACCCGGTCCTCGCCCGGCCGGAGTTGGGAATGCTGAGCATTCTAGCACGGGCCTGTGTCCCCTCAGGGTCCACCCGGATTCCGTCGGGTAAAGCGAAAAGCGAAACGCCGGCCGACGCCCTCAGGCGCCGACCGGCGTGGTCGCCGGACGTGGGCGCTTCGCTCAGCGCGGCAGCGTGGTCGAGCCCATCAGGAACTCGTCCACCGCGCGGGCGGCCTGGCGGCCTTCGCGGATCGCCCAGACCACCAGGGACTGGCCACGGCGCATGTCGCCGGCGGCGAAGACCTTGTCGGCGCTGGTCTTGTAGCCGCCCTCGGCCTCGGTGCCGGCCTTGGCGTTGCCCCGGGCGTCCTTGTCGACGCCGAAGGCCTCGAGGATGGTCGCCACCGGGCTGACAAAGCCCATCGCCAGCAGCACCAGGTCGGCCTTCCAGACCTTCTCGGTGCCCGGGATCTCGACCAGCTTGCCGTCCTTGAACTCGACGTTCACGGTCTTCAGGCCGGTGAGCTTGCCCGACTCCTTGCCGGTTCCACCGATGAACTCCTTGGTGGAGATGGCGAACTCGCGCTGGCAGCCTTCCTCGTGGCTGGAGGAGGTGCGCAGCTTGATCGGCCAGTAGGGCCAGACCAGCGGCTTGTTCTCCTGCTCCGGGGGCATCGGCATCACCTCGAACTGGGTGACGCTGGCCGCACCGTGGCGGTTGGAGGTGCCCACGCAGTCGCTGCCGGTGTCGCCGCCGCCGATCACGATGACGTGCTTGCCGTCCGCGCGGATGGCGTCCTTGATCTTGCCGCCGTGGTTGACGCGGTTTTGCTGAGGCAGCAGCTCCATCGCGAAGTGCACGCCGTCCAGGTCACGCCCGGGCACCGGCAGGTCGCGGCTCTGCTCGGCGCCGCCGGTCAGCAGCACCGCATCGAACTCGGCCTTGAGCTCGGCCGCGCTGATGTGCTGCTTGGCCCAGTTGGTGACCTTGCTGCCCTTCGGCAGCTCGCCCACCATCGTGTTGGTGCGGAAGACCACGCCCTCGGCCTCGAGCTGCGCCATGCGGCGGTCGATGTGGCCCTTGTCGAGCTTGAAATCGGGGATGCCGTAGCGCAGCAGGCCGCCGACGCGGTCGTTCTTCTCGAACACCGTGACCTCGTGGCCGGCGCGCGCCAGCTGCTGCGCCGCGGCCAGGCCGGCCGGACCACCGCCGACGATCGCGACCTTCTTGCCGGTCTTTACCGCGGCGGGCTGGGGCTGCACCCAGCCTTCGGCCCAAGCCTTGTCGATGATCGCGTGCTCGATGGACTTGATGCCCACCGCGTCGCCGTTCACGTTGATCACGCAGGCGGCCTCGCAGGGCGCGGGGCAGATGCGGCCGGTGAACTCGGGGAAGTTGTTGGTGCTGTGCAGCACGCGGATCGCGTTGGCCCAGTCACCCCGGTACACCAGATCGTTGAAGTCCGGGATGATGTTGTTGACGGGGCAGCCGTTGTTGCAGAACGGCGTGCCGCAGTCCATGCAGCGCGCGCCCTGGACCTTCGCCTGGTCGGCGTTCAGGCCGATGACGAATTCCTTGTAGTTCTTCAGGCGCTTGTCGACCGGCTCGTAGCCCTCTTCGAGGCGCTCGTATTCCAGGAAACCTGTGACCTTGCCCATGATGCTCTGACTCTCTTGCTGTGGGGGATGCAGCCGGCGCCCGTGTCGGGTCGCCGCCGCTGTGGCAGGAAGGAAAGGAACGCCCGCTTACTTGGACGCGACCTTCTTGCCGCCCTTCTTCTCGTCGCCGGACTCGCCCTTGGCACGGGCGATGGTGGCGTCGGCTTCCTTGACCGCGTTGATCTCGCCCAGCGCGCGCTTGTACTCGTGCGGGAAGACCTTGACGAACTTGCCGCGGGCCTCGCTCCAGTTGTCGAGGATGTCGCGGGCGCGCAGCGAGCCGGTCCAGCGGTGGTGGTCCTCGATCAGCTTCTTGAGCAGGGCCTCGTCGGTCTGGCCCTTGTGCCAGATCGCCAGGTCGACGCTCTTCTCCTGCTCGGCGGCCGGCAGCACCTTGTCCAGCGCGACCTGGGTGGTGTTGCAGCGGCTGGCGAACTGGCCGTCCTCGTCGTAGACGTAGGCGATGCCGCCGGACATGCCCGCCGCGAAGTTGCGACCGGTCTTGCCCAGCACGACCGCGGTGCCGCCGGTCATGTACTCGCAGCCGTGGTCACCGGTGCCTTCGACGACCGTGGTCGCGCCCGACAGGCGCACCGCGAAGCGCTCGCCGGCCACACCGCGGAAGAAGGCCTCGCCGCTGGTGGCGCCGAACAGCACCGTGTTGCCCACGATGATGTTCTTGCTCGCGTCACCGCGGAACTCGATCGAGGGACGCACCGCAATGCGCCCTCCCGACAGGCCCTTGCCGGTGTAGTCGTTGGCCTCGCCGATCAGGTACAGCGTGATGCCCGGGGCCAGGAAGGCGCCGAAGCTCTGGCCACCCGTGCCTTCCATCTGGATGAAGATGGTCTGGTCGGGCAGGCCTTCCGGACGGTGCTTGATCAGCTCGCCGGAGAGCATCGTGCCCACCGTGCGGTTGACGTTGCGCACGTCTTCCATGAACTGCACCTTCTCGCCACGGTCGATGGCGGGGCGGCACTTCTCGATGAGCTTGACGTCCAGCGCCTTGCCCAGGCCGTGGTCCTGGTTGGCCACGTGCAGGCGCGGCACATCGGCAGGCACCACCGGCTGGTGGAAGACCTTGCTGAAGTCCAGGCCACGGGCCTTCCAGTGGCTGATGGCCTTCTTCGTGTCGAGCAGGTCGGCACGGCCGATCAGCTCGTCGAAGGAGCGGATGCCCAGCTGCGCCATGATCTGGCGGGCTTCCTCGGCGACGAAGAAGAAGTAGTTCACCACGTGCTCGGGCTTGCCCGAGAACTTGGCGCGCAGCACCGGATCCTGCGTGGCCACGCCCACCGGGCAGGTGTTCAGGTGGCACTTGCGCATCATGATGCAGCCCTCGACCACCAGCGGCGCGGTGGCGAAGCCGAACTCGTCGGCGCCCAGCAGGCCGCCGATGACCACGTCACGACCGGTCTTCATCTGGCCGTCGGCCTGCACGCGGATGCGCCCGCGCAGGCGGTTGAGCACCAGGGTCTGCTGCGTCTCGGCCAGGCCCAGCTCCCACGGCGTGCCGCAGTGCTTGATCGACGACCAGGGCGAGGCGCCCGTGCCGCCGTCGTGGCCGGCGATCACCACGTGATCGGCCTTGCACTTGGCCACGCCCGCGGCCACCGTGCCCACGCCCACTTCCGACACCAGCTTGACGCTGATGTCCGCGCGCGGGTTGGCGTTCTTCAGGTCGTGGATCAGCTGCGCCAGGTCCTCGATCG
>DAOLLE010000228.1:0-5752 GCA_035331205.1 Burkholderiaceae bacterium | reverse complement strand
CCGTGACGTGCTGCGGTTCGGTCCGCGCCGCTGTGCGCCGCGTCGACGAACTGAACCGCTGCGCGGCGGATCTCGTCGCGCAGCGATGCCGGCAGTTCCGCCGATGCCCGGGGTCGACCGAGCAGCGCCAGATCCAGCCTTGCTTGCAGCGCCGAAACCCGCTGATCGGTGGTCAGGCTGGGGTCGTCGGCCAGGCGCTGCAGGGCCCGGTCCCAGGCGCTGCGCAGCTGGATGCCATCGGTGCTGGCCGGCTCGGTCAGGCTGGCCAGCACCACCGGGGTGCGCAGGGTGATCAGGTCGAGCAGCTCTCGGCTGCTGCGCTCGTCGTCGAAGACGCGGCGCAGGGCCAGCGCGGTGCTGCGCCTGAGGGCTTCAGGCAGACGATCGGCGCGGTCGTGGCGCTCGGCGGCATTCCACGGGACGGACTCGACCGCGCCGATCGGCCGGCCGACCCGGTCGACCGCGGCCACCGCCTGGATCAGCAGCCGGGCGCGCGAGGCGCGCAGCTGCAGCGGGCAGGCCTGGGCGAGTTGCGCCAGCACGCGGGCGCGCTCGCGCGGCTCGGCCAGCGGTGCGGGCGCCTCGTCCCAGGCGTAGTTCGCCAGTTGGCGCCATTCGTAATTCGGCAGCTCCAACCCGGTCAGCGCGTCGTCGACGACCTGGCGCAGCGGGCGTGCGGCCTGGCGGGTGGCCGACCCGCCGATCGCGCTGCGCAGCGCGCCGAGGAACTGCGCTGCGTCCAGGTCACCGGACAGGCGGGTGAGTTCGTCGCGCGTCGGGCTGAACAGCAGTGTGCTGGGGCTGCTGTCGCGCAGGCGCAACTGGGCGGCCAGACGCTGAAGGCCGGGCGCATCGCCATCGACGTGCACGGCGATGAAGCGCCGCGACAGCAGCACGAAGTCCTCGCGGGTGAACAGCCTGGCCTGAGGGTGCTGGCAGGGGTCGCAGTTGGCGGGCTCCCAATATAGGAAAACGGGTTTGGCGTCGCGCTGAGCCTGGGCGAAGGCCTGGTCCAGGTCGGCCGGGCTGGTGACTTCGCGCCAATGGGCCGGATGGGGGTGCCCGCTGAGGGCTGACGATTGGCCCTGTGTCAGCAGCAAAACACCGAGCAGTCCGACCACGCCCAGCCGCAGCCCGGTGGCCGCGTGGCGGGCGGCTCGGGTCAGCAGGGAGCGCAGGGTGTGAGACATGGCGAGCGAAATTGTCGGACGTTTGCGCGATTTTTGTGCAGCCCTCGCACTGGGGGCTACCCGCAGTGCACGAAGTGGAATTCCCCGGAATGGTGCGGCCACGGAGTGACGGAACCGCCAAGGGGGCGCGACGTCCGCGCTGCAAGCGATCAGGCGATCAGGCGCCCAGCCAGAGCTGCGGGTCGCCCGGCTGGTTCGCGGGGCTGGCGCGGGCCAGGGCCATCCAGACGGCAAACGGCAGTCCCGCCTCCTGCTCCAGCGCGCGGGTGGGGGCCGGGCGCAGCACCTCGAGTCGGGCGGGAGGGACGTCGTTCGGGTCCAGGCTGGCGGCCGCCCTGTTGTCGGGGCCCTCGGCGCTGCCGGCGTCGCTGCCGAGGCGAGCCAGCAGCACGCCGCATTCGGTGGGCACCTCGTCGGCATCGGCGATGCCTTCGGCCAGCACGTAATACAGCGCGCCGGCCATCTGCAGGTAGGCCTGGCGCTTGCTCGGCCGGCGCAAGTCGGCCAGCAGGTCGGCCCGGCGCACCTTGATTTCGTGCACCACCGGCTGCAGGTAGGCGGCCACGCTGGTGTGGCGCACCGAATACACATCGGGCCGCGCCATCTGCCAGCGTTCCTGACCGCTGTCGCCCACACGCGCCCGCAGCGACAGCCCGCACCAGGCGATGCGCCCGTCTCGCGCCAGCGTGGCCGCCACCGCGGCGACGAGCCGGTCGTGTGCGCTTCGGGTGGCGCGGTTGTGTTCGGCGGTTTGGGCCAGCACCTGCAGCCCGCGGTCGCTGACGCGCAGCGTCATGCGCTGCTGGGCGTCGTGCTGCCGTTCCAGCAGACCCGCGGCGAGCAGCTCCGCCTCGATCACGTCCTGACAGGGCCAGCCGGCCGAGCGCCACACCTCGCGCAGGCGGCGGCGGTGGGCGCTGCCGATGGCCTGCGGTTCGCCCCGGTCGAGGGCGGGGGCGATTGCATCGGGCGTCAGTCGGGCGGACATGCCTGCAGCGTAGCGCAGCGCTGCCCATGCCGCAGGCCCGCCCGACCCGGGGGGCCCTGCCGCTCAGTGCAGTGCGCCGACCAGGGTCTGGAAGGTGAAGAAGTCCACCCCTTCCGGCAGCCTGTGCTCGGTCACCTCGACACCGGCAACGCCGCCGCTGTCCCCGTCCAGCCAGTTCCAGCCCTGGTCGGCGCGCAGGTCACCCAGTCGCGCACCCTGGCCACGCCGCCAGGCCGATTCGCGCAGCATGCGGTTCAGCGTGGCTTCCAT
The DNA here is from genome assembly GCA_035331205.1 of Burkholderiaceae bacterium. Lineage (GTDB taxonomy): Bacteria > Pseudomonadota > Gammaproteobacteria > Burkholderiales > Burkholderiaceae_C > Sphaerotilus. The sequence goes on along the minus strand of DAOLLE010000228.1, from coordinate 3,304 downwards.
CCGGGCGATTTCGCTGGTCGAGTCGATGCCGGTATTGGGGGTCATGGTCTGCTCCGCGGGGCTGGGGGTGGAGGGTGGGGCGGCGTGCGTCGGGGGCCTGTCTGTGTGGCATCTTCACCCCCGCGGGCGGATTCGCCCATCACCCCCGCGGGGGGAGTTCCGACCGGCGAGGGGGGAGGGCCTCACCCCAGGGACACCCCCGGAAGGGGGTGTCAGCCCCCCAACCCGGCCAGGAAGCTGCGCAGCGCCAGCGTGAAGGCCACCGGCTGCTCGATCACGCTCAGGTGCGCTGCCTGGGCGAGCTGGACGTACTGCGCCCCGGCGATCGCGGCGGCGATGCGCTCGCCCATTGCCGGCGGGGTGCCGACGTCTTCGGCGCCGGTGATCACCAGCGTCGGACAGGCGATCTGGGGCAGGCGGTCGGTCAGGTCCAGCGCCGCGATGGCGTGGCAGCAGCCGGCGTAGCCCACCGGATCCTGGCTGACGATGCGGCGGCGGATGCGCTCCACCGTCGCCGGCTGGGCGCGGCGGAAGGGCTCGGTGAACCAGCGCTGCACCGTGCCCTCGGCGATCGGTGCGAGGCCCTCGGCCTCGACCATGGCGATGCGCTCGCGCCAGACCGCGCGGGCCTCGGGCGGGTAGGCCGAGCTGGTGTTGGCCAGCACCAGCGCGCGCACCCGCTCCGGCCGGCGCAGCGCCAGCAGCTGGCCGACCATGCCCCCCATCGACAGGCCGACGAAGACCACCGGCTCGCCGGCCGGCTCGCCGGCCGGCACGCAGGCGTCGATGACGCGCGCCGCGTCGTCGGCCAGCTCGTCGAGCGTGTAGGGGCCGGCTGGCGCGGCGCTGGCGCCGTGGCCGCGCTGGTCGTAGCGGATGACGCGGTGCTCGGCGGCGAGGTCGGTCGCCAGCGCGTCCCACATCATGCGGTCGGCGCCCAGGGCATGGGCGAGCACGATCGTCAAGGGCGCTGCTGCGTCCGCTCGGGCCTGGCGGGGCTCCTGGATGCTGAAGGCAATCGCCGGGCCGCTGCCGGGCGGTGTGCGGCCCTCGCGGCCGACGCCGGTGTGGGCCACCTCGGTGGCCGCCTTCGGGGCGAGCTGGGCGGCGAAGGCGGCGGCGTCCGGGTGGTCGCTGGCCGCCAGCTCGCGCAGCAGCTTCGCAGTGATCGCGTGGGCGGTGTTGGCCGCGGGCACGCCGGCGTAGATCGCCGTCTGGATCAGCGCCTCCTTGACCTCCTCGGGCGTGAGCCGGGTGGCCGGATCGCCGCCCGAGAGCGAGGCGCGGCAGTGCAGCTCGAACTCCTCCCAGCGGCCCAGCGCGGTGGTGATCACCAGCACCAGCAGGCGGCGCGTCTTCAGTTCCAGCCCGGGGCGGCCCCAGACGTCGTGCCAGGCGTAGCGGGTGATGAAGGCCTGGAAGTCCGCGCTGAAGGCGGTGGCGTTGCCCACCGAGCGGTCCACCCAGGCGTCGCCCAGGATCTGCCGGCGGTTGCGCATGCCGCGTTCCAGGTCGTGGTCGTAGACCGGGTAGGGGGGCGGGAGGGCCGGGAGGTCGAGGAGGGCGGGGCTGTCGGGGGTGGGGTGGTCGCTGCTCATGCGCGGATGCTGCCGCAGGCTCGGACCGAAGCCCGGCCGATGGCGCAGCCCGATGGGCTGACTCGTGCGCATAGCGCCCAAACGTTTGTATATCGAACATTGCGCCGCTAAGCTTGATCTATCCCAAAACACCGCGCCGCACCGGGTGCTGCCACCCGGTGACAGGCACCTGGAGACAAGCTGCTGCCGCCATGGACCTCGACGAACGTCCCTCCGTCCTGCCCGGGCCGACTTCGACCCCGCCCGCTGCAGGTGCCTCGGCGACTCCGGGCGATGCCGACACCGAGGGCGGCTGGTCCCGCCGTGACCTGGTCGGCGGGCTGGAGAAGGGCCTGCTGGTGATCGAGGCCTTCGACCAGGAGCGAGCCCGGCTGTCGATCAGCGAGGTGGCCCAGCGCGCCGGCCTGAGCCGGGCGGCGGCGCGGCGCTACCTGCTGACCCTGGCGCACCTGGGCTACGTCGACCACGACGGCAAGGGTTTTGCGCTCAGCCCGCGGGTGCTGCGCCTGGGCCAGTCCTACATGCATTCGGCGCGGCTGCCGCGGGTGCTGCAGCCCGAGCTGCAGCGCCTGGCTGCGGCGATGCAGGAGGCCACCTCGGCCGGCGTGCTCGACGACGACGAGGTCGTCAGCCTGGCCGCAGCGACCGGCGGCCGGGTGGTGTCCACCACGCTGCAGCCCGGTGCGCGCGTGCCGGCCTACTGCACCGCCAACGGCCGCGTGCTGCTGGCCGCACTGGGCCCCGCGGAGCTCGACGCCTGGCTGGCCCGCCAGACGCTGGCGCCGCGCACGCCGCACACGCTCACCGACGTCGAGCGCCTGCGCGCCGAGATCGGCCGCGTGCGCGCGCAGGGCTACGCGCTGGTCGACCAGGAGCTCGAGCCGGGGCTGCGCACGCTGTCCGTGCCGGTGGTGAGCGCCGACGGCCAGGTGCTGGCGGCGCTCAACGTCAGCGCGCACGCCGCACGGCACAGCACCGACCAGCTGATCGACCACTGCCTGCCGGCGTTGCGCCAGACGCAGGCCGCGCTGCGGCGCCAGCTCTGAACCCCCGCTTTCCCGAAGGAGACTTCCCATGCGAACCCAGGTCGCGATCATCGGTGCCGGCCCGTCCGGCCTGCTGCTCGGCGCACTGCTGGCCAAGGCCGGCGTCGACGCCGTCATCCTCGAGGCGAAGAGCCCCGAGTACGTGCTCGGCCGCATCCGTGCCGGCGTGCTCGAGCAGGTGACGGTCGACCTGCTCGACGCCGTCGGCGTCGGAGAACGCATGCACCGCGAGGGCCTGGTGCACGGCGGCTTCGAGCTTGCCTTCGGCGGCGCGCGCCACCGCATCGACATGAAGACGCTCACCGGCGGCAAGCAGGTGATGGTGTACGGCCAGACCGAGGTGACGCGCGACCTGATGGCCGACCGCGCCGCCAAGGGCCTGACGACGATCTACGAGGCCGCGAACGTGAGCCTGCACGACTTCGACGGCGCCAAGCCGCGCGTGCGCTACCAGAAGGACGGTGCGACGCACGAGCTCGAGTGCGACTTCATCGCCGGCTGCGACGGCTACCACGGCGTGAGCCGCGCCAGCGTGCCGGCCGGCGCGCTGCACACCTTCGAGCGCGTCTACCCGTTCGGCTGGCTGGGCATCCTGTCGGACACGCCGCCGGTCTCGCACGAGCTGATCTACTCCAACCACGAACGCGGCTTCGCGCTGTG
>DAOLLE010000227.1:0-5767 GCA_035331205.1 Burkholderiaceae bacterium | reverse complement strand
TCAGGCTGCTGCGCTTCTGGAAGTCGTACACGCCCAGCGGCGAGGAGAAGCGCGCGGTGCCCGAGGTGGGCAGCACGTGGTTCGGGCCGGCGCAGTAGTCGCCCAGGCTCTCGCTGGTGAAGGCGCCCAGGAAGATCGCCCCGGCGTGGCGCAGCAGCGGCTCCCAGCGGTGGGCGTCGCGCGAGCTGACCTCGAGGTGCTCCGGCGCGATGCGGTTGCTGATCGCGCAGGCCTCGTCCATGTCCTTCGTGAGGATCAGCGCGCCACGGCCTTCGAGCGAGGCGCGGATCACGTCGCGGCGCGGCATGCCGTCGATCAGGCGGTCGATCTCGGCCTGCACCTGGGCGATGTAGCCGGCGTCCGGGCAGAGCAGGATGCTCTGGGCCAGTTCGTCGTGCTCGGCCTGGCTGAACAGGTCCATCGCCACCCAGTCCGGCGGCGTCGTGCCGTCGGCCAGCACCAGGATTTCCGACGGGCCGGCGATCATGTCGATGCCCACCTGGCCGAAGACGCGGCGCTTGGCACTCGCCACGTAGGCGTTGCCCGGGCCGGTGACCTTGTCCACCCGCGGCACGGTCGCGGTGCCGTAGGCCAGGGCGCCCACGGCCTGCGCGCCGCCGATGGTGAAGGCGCGGCTCACGCCGGCCACGTAGGCGGCGGCCAGCACCAGGGAGTTCTTCTCACCCCGCGAGTCCTTGGACGAGCCGTCCCTGCGGGCCGGCGTGGGCACGACCATGATGATCTCGCCGACACCCGCCACATGCGCCGGGATGGCGTTCATCAGCACCGACGACGGGTAGGCCGCCTTGCCGCCGGGCACGTAGATGCCCACGCGGTCCAGCGGCGTGACCTTCTGGCCCAGCAGCGTGCCGTCCTCGTCGCGGTAGCTCCAGCTCAGGCCGCAGGCCTGCAGCTGGCGCTCGTGGTAGGCGCGCACCCGCTTCGCCGCCGCCTCCAGCGCGCTGCGCTGCGCCGGGGTGATGGCGTCGAAGGCGGCCTTGAGCTCCTCGCGGGTCAGCTCGAGCGCGGCCATCGAATCGGCGGTTACCCCATCGAAACGCTGGGTGTACTCGATCACCGCCGCGTCGCCGCGGGCTTGCACGTCGGCCAGGATCGCGGCCACCCGCTCCTCGATCGCATGGTCCGTCTCGGCCGACCAGTGCAGCACGCGCTGGAACTCGGCTTCGAAATCGGCAGCGGACGTATCGAGGTGGCGGACGGCGACGGCGGTCATGGTGTCAGTGGGATCGCAGGAGGAATCAGTCCTTGGCGACGGCCTTGCCGATCGCATCGATCAGCGGGCGCAGGCGGTCGCGCTTGAGCTTGAGCGCCGCCTGGTTCACCACCAGGCGCGAGGAGATGTCCATGAAGGGCTCGACCTCGCGCAGCCGGTTGGCCAGCAGGGTTTTGCCGGTGGACACCAGGTCCACGATGGCGTCGGCCAGGCCGGTCAGCGGCGCCAGCTCCATCGAGCCGTAGAGCTTGATCAGGTCGACGTGCACGCCCTTGTCGGCGAAGTGCTGGCGCGCGATCTGCGTGTACTTGGTGGCCACGCGGATGCGCGAGCCCTGCTTGACGGCGCCCGCGTAGTCGAAGTCCTCGCGCGTGGCCACGCTCATGCGGCAGCGTGCGATCTTGAGGTCCAGCGGCTGGTAGAGGCCCTCACCGCCGTGCTCCAGCAGCACGTCCTTGCCGGCCACACCCAGGTCGGCGCCGCCGTGCTGCACGTAGGTCGGCACATCGGTGGCGCGCACCAGCACCACCTGGATGCCGGGCTGGTTGGTGGCCAGGATGAGCTTGCGCGTCTTCTCCGGGTCGTCGGTCACCTCGATGCCGGCGGCGGCCAGCAGCGGCAGGGTTTCCTCGAAGATGCGGCCCTTCGACAGGGCCATCGTGATCATGTCGGCGCTCATTTGATTCGCTCGATGTCGGCACCCAGGGCGCGCAGCTTCACCTCCATGCGGTCATAGCCGCGGTCGAGGTGGTAGATCCGGTCCACGCGGGTTTCGCCCTCGGCCACCAGCCCGGCGATCACCAGGCTCGCGGAGGCGCGCAGGTCGGTGGCCATCACGGTGGCGCCCGACAGCTTCGGGATGCCCTCGACGATGGCGGTGTGGCCGTCCACGGCGATGTGCGCGCCCAGGCGCACCAGCTCGTTGACGTGCATGTAGCGGTTCTCGAAGATCGTCTCGGTCACGCGCGAGACGCCCTCGGCCACGCAGTTCACGGCCATGAACTGCGCCTGCATGTCGGTCGGGAAGGCCGGGTACTCGCTGGTGCGAAAGCTCACAGCCTTCGGCCGCGCGTCAGAGCGCACGCGGATCCAGTCGGCGCCGCATTCGATGGATGTGCCCGCCTCGCGCAGCTTGTCCAGCACGGCGTCGAGGTGATCGGCGCGGGTGCGGCGCAGCGTCACGTCACCGCCGGCGGCGGCCACCGCGCAGAGGAAGGTGCCGCACTCGATGCGGTCCGGGATGATCGGGTGCGCCACGGCCGGCGCATGCAGCGCGTCGACGCCCTGGATGCGCAGCCGGCTGGTGCCCAGGCCGTCGATGCGCGCGCCCATCGCGTTGAGCAGCACCGCCAAGTCGGTGACCTCGGGCTCCTGCGCCGCGTTCTCCAGAATCGTCTCGCCCTCGGCCAGCGTCGCGGCCATCAGCAGGTTCTCGGTGCCGGTGACGGTGACCATGTCGGTCGTGATCCGGGCGCCCTTCAGACGGGCTGCCTTCGCCACGATGTAGCCGTGCTCGACGACGATGTTCGCACCCATGGCCTGCAGGCCCTTGATGTGCTGGTCCACCGGGCGCGAGCCGATCGCGCAGCCGCCAGGCAGCGACACGCGCGCCTCGCCGAAGCGAGCCAGCAGCGGGCCGAGCACCAGAATCGACGCGCGCATCGTCTTCACCAGGTCGTACGGCGCCTCGCGCGTGACGATGGCACTGGCGTCGATGGTGACCTCGTCGTCGCGCAGCGTGCTGCGCTCGGCCGTGGCCCCCAGGTGGCGCAGCACCTTCAGCGTGGTGGCGACGTCCTGCAGCTTCGGCACATTGGCGAAGGTGACCGGCTCGGCGCAGAGCAGCGCCGCGCAGAGTTCGGGCAGCGCCGCATTCTTGGCCCCGGAGATCGTGATCTCGCCGGCCAGGCGCTGGCCACCGCGGATGAGGAGTTTGTCCATGGAATGCAGTCCAGGGCGCCGGCACGGCGTGCGGGCGCCAGGCCGGTCGCGCGGGGAATTCAGTGGTGGGGGTTGATGCCGGCCGCAGCCGCGCCGTGCTGCAGCGGCTGCGCCTGCCACTCGGCGGGCGTGAGCGTCTTCATCGACAGCGCGTGGATCTCGGCGCGCATGCGCTCACCCAGCACGGCGTAGACCTGCTGGTGGCGCTTGATGCGGCTCTGGCCCTCGAAGGCCGACGCGACGATGGTGGCGAAGAAATGCCGGCCGTCGCCCTCGACCTCGAGGTGATCACAGGAGAGGCCCGCAGCGATCAGCGCGCGGACGTGGTCGGGAGTGGGATCGGCCATGATGCGTGAATTGTACCGGGGCCCACCCAACCCTTCGGCGGAAGGTCACGACCGCAGCTTGTACCCCGACGCCAGCAGGCGCAGCGTGATCGTCGCCACCACCAGCAGGCTGGAGCCCACCACCGCCAGGCTCAGCCAGGGCGAGACGTCGCTGACGCCGAAGAAGCCGTGCCGGAACCCGTCGATCATGTAGAAGAACGGGTTCAGGTGGCTGACCTTTTGCCAGATGGCGGGCAGCGAGTGGATCGAGTAGAACACCCCGGCCAGGAAGGTCATGGGCATGACGATGAAGTTCTGGAACGCGGCCATCTGGTCGAACTTCTCGGCCCACAGGCCGGCGATCAGCCCCAGCGAGCCCATCAGCGCCGCGCCCAGCACCGCGAACACCAGCGCCCACAGCGGCTGCGCGAAGCTGGGCGGGCCGAACCACACCGTCACTGCCAGCACGCCAGCGCCCACCACGAGGCCACGCGTCACCGAGGCGCCTACGTAGGCCACGAACCAGGCCCAGTGGCTCAGTGGCGCGACCAGCAGGAACACCAGGTTGCCGGTGATCTTGCTCTGGATCAGGCTGGACGAGCTGTTGGCGAAGCTGTTCTGCAGCACGCTCATCATCACCAGCCCGGGGATCAGGAAGCTGGTGTAGCCCACCTGGTCGTAAACCTTGACGTGGTCCTCCAGCACATGGCCGAAGATCAGCAGGTACAGCACCGCGGTCAGCACGGGCGCGCCCACGGTCTGGAAGCTCACCTTCCAGAAACGCAGGACTTCCTTGTAATACAGGGTTCCGGCACCGGCGAGCATCACTGCACCTCCGCCACGGGCTGCACCGCAGCGGGCGCGCGCCCCTGCATGATGTCCAGGAAGACGTCCTCCAGGTCGGCGCGGCCGATCTCCAGGTCCTCCACCCGCACGCCGGCCGCACGCAGGCGCGCCAGCACGGCCTCGACCTGCGCGGCGTCCTGCGCCTTGATCTGCGCGATGCGCCCGGTCACGCGCGCCTGCGCCGCCAGCTCCGGCGGCAGCGCGTCATCGGTCTTGAAGCGCAGCATCGTGCTGGCGGTGCCCGCCAGCAACGCCGAGGTGCGCTCCAGCGCGACCACGCGGCCCTGCTTGAGCATCGCGATGCGGCCGCACAGCGCCTCGGCCTCTTCCAGGTAATGGGTGGTCAGCAGCACCGTGTGCCCTTCCTTGTTCAGCCGGGCGATGAAGGACCACAGCGTCTGGCGCAGCTCCACGTCCACACCGGCGGTGGGCTCGTCCAGCACGATCACCGGCGGGCGGTGCACCAGCGCCTGCGCCACCAGCACGCGGCGCTTCATGCCGCCCGAGAGCTGGCGCATGTTGGCGTTCGCCTTGTCGGCCAGGCCCAGGCCGGCCAGCAACTCATCGATCCAGGCGTCGTTGCCGGTCACGCCGAAGTAGCCGCTCTGGATGCGCAGCGTCTCGCGCACCGAGAAGAAGGGGTCGAACACCAGCTCCTGCGGCACGATGCCCAGCGACCTGCGCGCCGCGGCGTAGTCGCTCACCACGTCGTGGCCCATCACCGTCACGCGCCCCTGCGTGGCCCGCGACAGGCCCGCCAGGATGCTGATCAGCGTCGTCTTGCCCGCGCCGTTGGGCCCCAGCAGGCCGAAGAACTCGCCCGGCTGGATGTCGAAGCTCACCTCGGTGAGCGCCTGCAGCGTGCCCCGCGCTCCGCGGTAGGTCTTGCTGACGTGGTCGAAATGGAGGGCCGGATTCATCGGGGCACGATTGTAGGAGCCGGGCCGACGCCTGTGGCCCCGGGGGCCATCGGACGGTATCTGGCACGGCGAACCGCTCCTTCACATTGAAAACCCGCAAGGCCCAGGGCACCGCTCGATGCTAGATTTCCCGGATGAGCTCCCCCGCGCCCGCCGCCAACGACCGGCCCGCCAGCCCATCGGCCCGCAAGCCGCCGCGCCGCACGGCCGAGCGCATCCTCGACCACACGCTCGAGCTGTTCAACCGCTACGGCGAGCCGAACGTCTCGACCACGCTGATCTCGGCCGAGCTGAACATCAGCCCGGGCAACCTCTACTACCACTACCCGGCCAAGGAAGCCCTGGTCAACGCGCTGGTCGAGCGCTACGAGCAGGCCCTGCACGAGGCCCTGGGCGCCGCCGGCCCGGCCGATGACGCGGTGGGCGCCTGGCTGTTGGTACCGCGGCTGTTCCGCCTGTGCTGGGACTACCGCTTCCTCTTCCGCGACCTCAACGACCTG
>DAOLLE010000226.1:0-5792 GCA_035331205.1 Burkholderiaceae bacterium | reverse complement strand
CGCCACGCCGGGCGCGTGCTCGGCATGGGCGACATCGTCGCGCTGGTCGAGGAGGTGCAAAAGGGCGTCGACATCGAGGCCGCGCAGAAGCTGGCCGAGAAGGTCAAGAGCGGCAGCGCTTTCGACCTGAACGACTTCCTGGCCCAGATCAGCCAGATGAAGAAGATGGGCGGCCTATCCGGCCTGCTCGACAAGCTGCCCACCGAGCTGGCCGCCAAGGCCGGCCAGGCCGACATGACCAAGGCCGAGAAGGACGTGCGCCGCATGGAGGGCATGATCAACTCGATGACGCCGGGCGAGCGCGCCAAACCCGAGCTGATCAAGGCCAGCCGCAAGCGCCGCATTGCCGCCGGGGCGGGCGTGCAGGTGCAGGACGTCAACCGCATGCTCAACCAGTTCGAGCAGATGCGCGACGTGATGAAGAAGATGAAGGGCGGCGGCCTGATGAAGATGATGAAGCGCATGGGCGGGCTCAAGAAAGGCGGCTTCCCCGGCATGGGGATGTGACCCGTCCGCTCCTGTGGGGTCTGTGGCAGGCCCGCGGCCGTGTGACATAGCCAACAGTCGCCACCCACCCGGGCCAATCGAACGGCGGGCGGACCCGCCGCTCCAAGTTGGCACGGTTTTTGTTACAATCTCGGCACTCGCGTGGGATTGACGAGGGTCACGGACACGATTACTTTGCCGTGATGGATTTCTCATTTCTTGGCTCCGGCAACCTCCGTCTGCTCCTGGTCGGCGGCGCGGTGGCGGCCCTCCTGCTCTGGGCCTGGCGGCGCTGGCAGCACGGTCAGGAGAGCTCGGCCGCGGTGAGCCGGCCCCGCACGCTCGACGCGGTGGACACCCTGATCGGCTGGCCGCCCGAGGCCACCCGGGTGCTGACCAGCAAGCACCAGCGCGCCCTTGACCTGCTGCGCCAGGCCCTGCCCCAGCACATGGTGCTGGCGCAGGTGCCGATCTCCCACTTCATCAAGGTGCCCACGCGCTACTCGTACCTGGAGTGGCAACGCCGCATCGGCCACGTCTGCGTCGACCTGATGGTCTGCGACGCAGCATCCAACGTGATCGCGGTGATCGAGCTGCGTCAGCCTGACCGGGTGCTGTCCGAGCGGGCCCGCAAGCGCCACGCCCGGCTGGAGCGCGTACTCGGCGCCGCCGGCGTCCCGGTGCACCTGTGGAACGAGTCCCTGCTGCCTGACCCGATGGCGGTGCGCAAGGCCTTCACACCCGAGTCCGCCCTGCCGCCGGTGGATCCACAGTTGGACCAGGGGCCGGACACCAGCCCGCTGACGCCGGTGCGCTTCGGCCCGGGTCGCGCGCGCGGCCCGGCACCCAGCGACATGGAGCTGCCCGAACACCTGCGCAGCCAGAAGGATCCGCCACGCTCGACCTGGTTCGACGAGTTGAACGCCACCCGCCCGACGCAACTCGATTCGGTGGAGGTGGTCACCCACGACGCCGGCCACCCGGCGCTCAACGGTGTGATCCACTCGGCCGGCATCGCCCGCGCCCAACGCTGACCCGCACGACGGGATCGTCCAACCAGGCGCCCGACCCGACTCCCCCGCGATGGGGTGGATGGATCCGGAAGTCGTGTCATCCTCACGTCAACCGACGCTGTCATCGTGTTGTCATGCCCATTGACAACAGGGATGCCCCAGACCGCACACGCAACCGCTTCCGTCGCGACTCCCGCAAGGAGCGCCACGATGCGGCGTCGCCGGAATGCAAGAAGAGGGAAGCGCTGCAGATGAAGGAAGGTCCGGCCCGAGGTGCCAGGACTCGGCTCACCGCATGAAAAGCGCGCAGACAAAAAAAGAGCCCCAGCCTTGGGCTGGGGCTGCAAAGCCTTAACGCTGTCAACACGGTAAGGCACCTGCTCAGGGAGGAAAAGCAGGGAATGAGTGCCGGGAGGCACGTCATTCAGAACTAAGTTTAGCACCTCTTGTCTGTCCTTGGTCAAGGGGCCAAGCGCTGTATCGCCATCGCATGGGGAATCGGGTGATCGACGCCACGGAAATCACCGCGTGTGGGCGTATAAAGGCGGCGGTGTCGGGGCGCTGTCGCGCCCCATCGTCGTTGACCGGAATCCTGCGATGCTCCCTCCCGCCAGCTACCCCCTGAACCGCCCGCGCCGCCTGCGCCGCGATGCCTTCACCCGCGACCTGGTGCGCGAACACCGCCTGTCCCCCGCGGACCTGATCTACCCCGTGTTCGTGCTCGAAGGCCAGGGGCTGGTGCAGGACGTGGCCTCGATGCCGGGCGTGCAGCGGCGCAGCCTGGACCAGCTGCTGCCGGTGGCCGAGCAGTGCGTGGCGCTGGGCATCCCGGTGATGGCCCTGTTCCCGGTGCTGGGCAGCGCCGGCAAGACGCCCGACGGCCGCGAAGCCGCCAACCCCGAAGGCCTCGTGCCGCAGGTGGTGCGCAAGCTGAAGCAGCGCTTCCCCGAGTTGGGCGTGATGACCGACGTCGCGCTCGACCCCTACACCTCGCACGGTCAGGACGGCCTGATCGACGACAGCGGCTACGTGCTCAACGACGAGACCATCGAGGTACTGGTGCAGCAGGCGCTGGTGCAGGCCGAGGCGGGCGTGGACATCGTCGCGCCCAGCGACATGATGGACGGGCGCATCGGCGCCATCCGCAGCGCGCTGGAGGAGCGGCGCCTCATCCACACCCGCATCATGGCCTACAGCGCCAAGTACGCCAGCGCCTTCTACGGCCCCTTCCGCGACGCGGTGGGCTCGGCCGGCAACCTCGGCAAGAGCAACAAGAAGGTCTACCAGATGGACCCGGGCAACAGCGACGAGGCCCTGCGCGAGGTGGCGCTGGACTTGGCCGAGGGCGCCGACATGGTGATGGTCAAGCCCGGCATGCCGTACCTGGACATCGTGCGCCGGGTGAAGGACGAGTTCCGCGTGCCCACCTTCGCCTACCAGGTCAGCGGCGAGTACGCGATGCTCAAGGCCGCGGCCCAGAACGGCTGGCTCGACCACGACGCGGTGATGATGGAGTCGCTGCTGGCCTTCAAGCGCGCCGGGGCCGATGGCATCCTGACCTACTTCGCGCTCGACGCCGCCCGGCTGCTGCGCCAGGGCTGAGCGACAGCGGAGCGCGGCGCGGCATGCGCGTCTTCCTGATCGACGAGGGCTGTACCGAACTGGCGGCGCTGCCGCAGGACCTGCCGCCTCAGGGCTACCTCTGGGTGGCGCCCTCCCGGCCGGAGTTCGAGGCCGAGGTGGCCCGCCTGCAGGTGGCACTGCAGCGCTGGACCGGTGGCCAGCTGGTCGACCTGCACCTGTCCGACCTGCGCAACCAGCAGCTGCCCTCGCGCTTCGACTACACCTCCTGGTACGACCTGCTGGTGTTTCGCCGCCTGGCCGCGGCCGCGGGCCCGGATGGCTGGCCGGGCGACGGCCACGCGGCGCCGGACGCCGCGCTACCGGCCATGGCCGCGCTGCGCTCGATCGACACCAGCCCGGTGGGCTTCGCGGTGTTCGACCGCGTGCTGCTGACCGTGCACCCGGACGATTGCCAAGCGCGCGATTTCTTCGCGCAGCGGCTGTTGCAGGTGCCGGCCACCGGCCGCATGCCCGCCAGCCCGGCAGACCTGATGCTGCGCATCGTCAACCACCTGGTCGACGGCTACCTGGAGCTGCGCCGCCTGCTGACGCGCCAGCTCACCGCGCTGCAACAGGACCTGCTGGGCGCGCGCAGCCGCCGCGTCGACTGGCAGGCGCTGCTGGAATCGCGCAACCTGCTGCACCAGCTGGAGGACGTCTGCGAGGACCAGCACAGCGCGGTGCAGGAGTGGCTGGACGCGCTGGGCGAATGGCCCGCCGAAAGCGACCCGCAGGCCCTGCGCGAACGCGAACTGCTGCGGCTGCGCTCACGCGACGTGCAGGAGCACATCGAGCGCGTGCTCACGCACGTGCGGCGCCTTCAGGCTTCGGCCGAATCGGCGGTGCAGATGCACTTCTCGGCCCTGGGCCAGCGCACCAACGACATCATGCGCACGCTGACGGTGCTCACCGCGATCTTCCTGCCGCTGAACCTGATCACCGGCTTCTTCGGCATGAACTTCGACGGCCTGCCGCTGATCCATCGCTCGACCGGCGTGTGGATCGCGGTGGCAACGATGGCGCTGCTCGGCGGCGGGCTGGGCCTGTACTTCTGGCGCAAGCGCTACCTGGGCACACACGCCTCGCCGTAACGGCCGCAGGCGGAGGGTGGGCCTGCGCCGGTCACAGGTCCGCGCGGGCTGGATTCAGGCCCCGCCTCCGGGCTCGCCCGCCAGCGCCCTGGCCAGCACCTCGCGCGCCAGGCAGAGGTCGTCCCAGGCGCGCGCCTTGTCGAGCGGGTTGCGCAGCAGATAGGCCGGGTGGTAGGTCACCACCACCGGCACGCCGTGGTAGCGGTGCACCTTGCCACGCAGCCGGCCGATGGGCTCCTGGCTGGCCAGCAGCGACTGCACCGCGAAACGCCCCATCGCCAGGATCAGCTTGGGCGCCACCAGCTCCACCTGCCGCTTCAGGAAGGGCTCGCACTGCGCGACCTCCTGCGGCTCGGGGTTGCGGTTGGCCGGCGGGCGGCACTTCAGCACGTTGGCGATGTAGACCTGCTGCTCGGGCGCGGCCGGCTGGCGGGTCAGACCGACGGCGCGCAGCATGGCATCGAGCAGCTGGCCAGCCTTGCCGACGAAGGGCTCGCCCAGGCGATCCTCTTGCTCGCCCGGCGCTTCGCCGACGAGCATCCACTGCGCCCGCTCGTGGCCGACGCCGAACACCGTCTGGCGGCGCGACTCGCAGAGCTGGCAGGCCCGGCAGCCGGCGACGGCCTCGCGCAGCTGCGGCCAGTCCATCGCCGCCACGCCGGTCGGCCGCGGACCGAGTGCGGCAGCGACCGGGCGCGACGGGGCCGCGGGCGCGACGGGGACGACCGGCTGAATGGATCGCAGCGATGCGGCAACGGCGGCAGGGGCCGGCGCTTCGCTCGGTGAATCGATCGGCGCCACAGGGGCTGGCGCCGCCGCAGTGGCCGTGGCCGTGGCGGCATCGGGCACCGGCTCGGCCACCGGCGCCGGCTGCGGCAGCCACAGCCGCAGGCCCATGGCCTCCAGCATCGCCAGCTGGCGCTCGCTCCAGCGCGTCGCGGCGGCCTCTGTCGGCGTGGGATCGCTCATCTCGGCGAGCCCCAGCCCGGGTCCGGCGGCTCGACGGCGCGGCGCAGCACCAGGGCGTCCTCGCGCTGGCCGCCCGCGGCGGGGTAGTAGCTGCGGCGCAGGCCGACCTGCTCGAAGCCGAAGCGCTCGTAGATCGAGCGCGCGCGCAGGTTGCTCGGCCGCACCTCCAGCCAGAGCCAGTGGGCATCGACGCTGCGCCCGTGCTGGTCGAGCGCCTGCAGCATCAGCAGGGCATGGCCCTGCCCCTGAACCGTCGGCGAAACGGTCAGGTTCAGCAGGTGCAGCTCGTCGAGCCCGGCCATCACGATCATGTAGCCCAGCACCGCGCCATCGGGCGCGCACAGGCACTGGCACCAGTAGCCGGAGGCGATCGAGTCGACGAAGTTGCCCCGGCTCCAGGGAAAGGGGTAGGCCTGCACCTCGATGGCCATCACCTCAGCGAGGTGGCCGATCTGCATCGCCTGCAGGCGCGGCAGACCGGGGAACACGGCCGGATCGATGCGCGCGGGGCTGCTCATGCCGGGGTCGCCGACTCGCGGCGGGCGGCCTCGCGCTCGGCGGTGGTCTGGGCCACCTTGTCGCGCACGTACAGCGGCAGCGCCAGCGCCGG